>NZ_JBFBKP010000002.1:0-227883 GCF_040702285.1 Arthrobacter sp. NPDC080086 | reverse complement strand
AACCCGCACCACTCCTACTTCTCCACCGCTCCAACCACTCCGCCTCAACCTTCGTTTCGGCGCCGTGTCGTGCAGCGAGGGGCGAACTATAGGCAGGTTTGCCGAACTTGGCAAGCCCTTTCTTTTAGTAGGGTTTTTTGGCCGCTTTTGATGGGCTCAAACCGCTGCATGGCCGCGCATCCAGCGCAGCCCTTCGGCGGCGCGCATTCTGGCCGCACGCGCACGCATGTGAAAGGTATTCACTACGGAGGCTGGGGGAGCCTCATTCACAAGCGAGGCAACCCGCTCTAAAGAGACGCTGGCGTCATGGATCTCGCCCAAGACCTCTTGGAGCTTGCGCAGGTGCTTTCGGTAGCGCTTGGCTGCGCGTACCCCGAGGGCCGGGTAAAACGCGTCATATAGATAGCGCCACTGCTTGGCCGCGATGCGCGCGCGATGCAAACGCGCAGCCGTGGCCCGCTTGGGATGACGCCCGCGGTGCAGTAGCTTCTTTCTGAGTGCCACGGCTCGTGAATGCGCAAAGCGCGCAAGTCTCGGTGGCTGTGCGGGCAAGCGAAACGCAGCCACGGCGCCCGCCAACTCCGTCAGGGCATCCGTGACACCGGGCGACGCCAACTCCACACGTAATGTTTGCCAGGCGAGATGGCGGGCTTGGTTTGCTCTATCAAATGCGGCGGCGAGCCATGCGCGGCCCGCCTCATCGTCTTCTGTAAGCGCGGCTCGGGCGGCCGGGAGCCAGTCTGTGAGCATGACGTCCCATTCGCGCACGGGGCCGGTCGAGCCCGCCAGCGTGCGCAGGCGCGGCTTCCATTCGGCGATGAACGCGCGAGGCAGCACTGGGGCGAACGTCACCCACGCAGACCGCAGCCGCCGCAGCGTCACGCGGAATTGATGAAGATCCTCGCCACTGGCGGTCGGCTCACCCAGCTTGATGAGCGCATCGCGCAGTGCCGCGACATGTTCGGTGACGATGCCGGCGAAAACAGAAAGAATTTCAGCATGTGAGTGCTGGCTCACGATGCTCCCCGTTGGACTTGGCCGAATACGCCGACAGGCACGCAAGGTGCGCGCCCTGTCATTTCACTGTAGGCGACGGGGAAAAACTGTGGCGGCGTAGATCAAGCCTCAGCGCGCTTCGCTGGCAACAACCACGTCGACCTCAGCAGCGCGGAAGACTTCCGTCATGGCCTCGGGCACGGGGATGTCGGTGAAAAATTTGTCGATCTGCGAGATGCGCCCCAGGCGCACCACGGCGCGGCGGCCGAACTTGGAGTGGTCGGCGGCGAGCCAGACTTCGCGCGACTGCTCGATGATGGCTTGCGCCACGCGCACCTCCCGGTAGTCGTAATCGAGCAGCGTGCCGTCTTCGTCGATGCTGGAGACGCCGATGATGCCGATGTCGACGCGGAACTGCTTCATGAAGTCGATCGTCGCTTCGCCGACGATGCCGCGGTCGCGGTTGCGCACCAGGCCGCCGGCGACGATGACTTCAGCGTCCGGGCTGCCGGACAGGATGGACGCCACGTTCAGGTTGTTGGTGATGACGCGCAACCCTCGCGGCCCGTTCTGACCAACGAGCGCCTTGGAGATCTCTTCGGTGGTCGTTCCAATATTGATGATGAGAGAGCGACCGGGCTCGACATGGCGGGCGACGACTTCGGCAATGCGGCGCTTGGCGTCGATGTGCAGAACCTGGCGCTGGTCGTAGTCGATGTTCTCCACCGAGGACGGCAGGCCGACGCCGCCGTGATAGCGCGCAAGCAACCGCTCGTCTTCGAGCTGGCGGATGTCGCGACGGATGGTCTGGGTGGTTACCCCGAGCACGCGAGCGAGCGCGTCGACGGACGCATCGCCGTGCTGGCGGACGTACTCAAGAATTTGGCGGTGTCGCGGAAGCATCAAATGAACACAAACGAACACATATGATCGAATTAGGCGATTCCCTACGTTGCTTTATTTTCGCCCTTCACTACACTATCCGCGAACGCGTTGCAGTTCGCAAGAAAAGGCGCGCAAACCAACAGAATCCAACCCAAACCCATGCAACACACCGATGCGTCGCATCTGGACTGTGATCTGCTGGTGGTCGGAGGCGGCATCAACGGCGTCGGCATTGCACGCGACGCTGTCGGGCGGGGCCTGTCGGTCGTCCTGTGTGAAAAAGACGACCTGGCCCAGCACACCTCTTCGGCCTCGACCAAGCTGATCCACGGCGGGCTGCGTTATCTCGAATATTACGAATTCAGCCTCGTGCGCAAGGCGCTACAGGAGCGTGAAGTGCTGCTGCGCATGGCGCCGCACATCATGTGGCCACTGCGCTTCGTGATGCCGCACGATGCCGCGCAACGCCCGGCCTGGATGATCCGCGCGGGTCTGTTCTTATATGACCACTTGGCGCGCCGGCGCTTTCTGCCGGGCTCGGCGTCGATCAAGCTGGGGCGGCATCCGGCAGGCAAGCCGCTCAAGCCCGGCTACACGCGTGGCTTCGTCTATTCCGATGGCTGGGTGGACGACGCCCGGCTGGTCGTACTCAATGCACGCGACGCAGCCGACCGCGGCGCGCACATCCTCACCCGCACGCGTTGCCTGAACGCCGAGCGCCGCGCCGACGGCTGGCACGCCTCGCTGGCGGGTCCGGACGGCATCCGCTCGGTACGCGCCAAGGCCGTCGTCAACGCGGCCGGGCCGTGGGCGGCGGAATTCGCCCGCTCGGCGCACGCACTGCCGAGCACGCGTGGCCTGCGCCTGATCAAGGGCAGCCACATTGTCGTGCGGCGGATGTTCGACCATCCGTTCGCGTATATCTTCCAGAACCCGGATGGGCGGATCGTCTTTGCGATTCCGTACCAGAACGAATTCACGCTGATTGGCACGACCGACCTGGAATACAAGGGCTCGGTGGACCACGTCGCCATCGATGCAGGCGAAACGCAGTACCTCTGTGAGATGGCCAGCCGCTATTTCGAGCAACAACTGACGCCGGCCGATGTGGTGTGGAGCTACTCGGGCGTACGCCCGCTGCTGGATGACAGCGCCGCCAACGCCTCGGCCATCACGCGCGACTACCTGGTCGAATGCGAGACCGGCGCCGACGGCAACAGCGCGCCGCTCATCAACGTCTGGGGCGGCAAGATCACGACCTACCGCAAGTTGGCCGAAGAAGCGCTGGACCAGTTGGCTCCGCATCTGCCCGCAGCCGGCAAGCCATCGTGGACGGCCACCGCATCGTTGCCGGGTGGCGATCTGGAAGCGCCGGGGCAACTGGTTGCCGAATACACCTTCGACGATTTTGTGGCGCGCCTGCAAAAACGTTTGCCGTGGCTGCCGACCAAGCTGGCCACGCGCTATGCGCACCAGTACGGCACGCGCGTGAACACGTTGCTGGCCGGCGCAACGCGCCTGGAAGAACTCGGCACCGAGATCACACCCGGCCTGTATGAGGCGGAAATCCGCTATCTGGTCGAACACGAATGGGCTCGCACGGCGCAGGACATCCTGTGGCGGCGGACCAAGCTGGGGTTGCATGCGAGCGATGCCGATCGCAGCCGGCTGGAGGGCTGGCTGATGCGGCATCTGCCTGAGAACGAAGCCGTACCAGTCGCAGAACGCGCCCCCTGAGGCAAGCGACATAGCAGTACCCGGGGCCGGGGGGCCCAAAAAAAACAAGCAGTCGAAATACAAAGACGGGAGACGCAATTGATTCTGGAACTGGACCAGGTAACAGCCATGGTCGGGGCGCAGACGCATCTGTACCCGACCAGCCTGCGGCTGGCGCCCGGCGCGATCAACGTACTGCTCGGGCCGACGCAAGCCGGCAAGACCACGCTGATGCGCATCATGGCCGGGCTGGACCGGCCGACCACCGGCCGCGTACTGGTCGACGGCAAGGACGTGACGGGCGTGGGCGTACGCGATCGCAATCTGGCGATGGTGTACCAGCAATTCATCAACTACCCGGCGATGACGGTGTACGACAACATCGCGTCGCCGCTGCGTCTGCAGGGCACCAATAAGGGCGAGATCGATACGCGCGTGCGCGCAGTCGCCGCCAAGCTGCACATCGAACACCTGCTGCAGCGCCTACCGGCCGAGCTGTCGGGCGGCCAGCAGCAGCGTTGCGCGCTGGCGCGGGCGCTGGTCAAGCGTGCACCGCTGGTGCTGCTGGACGAGCCGCTGGTCAACCTCGACTACAAACTGCGCGAAGAACTGCGCGCCGAACTGGCCTCGCTCTTTGCCGATGGCGGCACGACCGTGGTGTACGCCACCACCGAGCCGCAGGAAGCGCTGCTGCTGGGCGGCCACACCGTCGTCATGCATGAAGGCCGCGTGCTTCAGTCGGGCCCGACGCTCGACATGTACGAAGTGCCGGTGTCGGTCAACGCCGCCGCCATCTTCAACGACCCGCCGATGAACGTGCTGGACGCCACCGTGGCCGAAGGCGACCACATCCGCTTGCAGACCGGCGCAAGCGGCATTGACGTGCCGTGGACGCGCCCGCTGCCGATGGCGGCCGGCACGCGCTGCCGCATCGGCCTGCGCCCGAGCCATATCCGCCTGGCGCCGCGCAACGGCGGCAGCGTTGCCCTGCCGGGCGCGGTCGAGCTGGCCGAGTTGTCGGGCTCCGAAACCTATTTGCACGTGCGCGCGCATGCCGCCGGCCAGCCGAGCAGCATCGGCCTGGTCGCGCAGTTGCCGGGCGTGCACGAGTTCGAACTGGGTGCGGCGCTGGATGTGTTTGTCGATCCGGCCGAGCTGTTCCTGTTCGATGACGCGGGCAAGCTGGTGAGCGCGCCCAAGCAGGGAGACGCACATGGCGCGCATTGAATTCCGCAACCTGGGGCACAGCTACCGCCCCAATCCGCAAAGCCTGAGCGACTACGCGCTGCAGCCGATGAACATGACCTGGCGCGACGGTGGTGCCTATGCACTGCTGGGCCCGTCGGGCTGCGGCAAGTCCACGCTGCTGAACATCATCTCGGGGCTGCTGGTGCCGTCTGAGGGCCAGGTGCTGTTTGACGGCCAGGACGTGACGCACGCCACGCCGCGCGAGCGCAACATCGCGCAGGTGTTCCAGTTCCCGGTCATCTACGACACGATGACCGTGTTCGACAACCTCGCCTTCCCGCTGCGCAATCGCAAGACTCCGGAAGCCGAAGTGAAGAAGCGCGTGGAGGAAGTGGCCGAGATTCTTGAGCTGCAGCACGCACTCAAGCGCCGCGCCTCGGGCCTGGCGGCGGACGCCAAGCAAAAGATCTCACTGGGCCGCGGCCTGGTGCGCAAGGACGTGGCAGCCATCCTGTTTGATGAGCCGCTCACCGTCATTGATCCGCACCTGAAGTGGCAACTGCGCCGCCAGCTCAAGAAGATTCACCAGCAACTGAAGCTCACGCTGATCTACGTGACGCACGATCAGGTGGAAGCGCTGACCTTTGCCGACGAGGTGGTCGTCATGACCGAAGGCAAGGTGGTGCAGCAAGGTGGGCCGGAAGCGCTGTTCGAGCGGCCGGACCACACCTTCGTCGGCTACTTCATCGGCAGCCCGGGCATGAACCTCTACCCGGTGACGGTGGATGGGGATGTGATCGCACTGGGTGACCAGCGCCTGTCGGTCGGGCGCGACACGCTCGCCACGCTCAAGAGCGCAAACGGTTCGCTCAAGCTAGGCATCCGTCCGGAGTTCGTGCAACTGGCTGCGCCGGGTGAAGTCGGCACAGTGGCGGCGGATGTACACCAGGTGCAGCAACTCGGTACGCACCAGTTGCTGACAGCAAGCCTCGGAGCGAATGGCGACAGCACGGTCGGCCTTCCCATCAAGGCCAAGCTACCGAACGAAGTGAGCGTGACCGATTCCCGCGTGTGGCTGCGCCTGGATGCGCCGCAGACGCTGTACTACAGCAATGACGAGAGGATCGGCCGATGAACAAGCCGCTCAACAACAAGGCGTGGTTCCTGATCCTGCCGGTGTTCCTGTGCGTGGCGTTCTCCGCCATCCTGCCGCTGATGACGGTGGTGAACTACTCGGTGCAGGACATCATCAGCCCCGAGCAGCACGTGTTCGTGGGCGTCGACTGGTTCCGCCAGATCCTGCGCGATGGCGATCTCCAGGACGCCCTCACCCGTCAGTTGATCTTCTCGCTGTGCGTGCTGGCGGTCGAGATTCCGCTGGGTATCGGCCTGGCGCTGTCGATGCCGAGCAAGGGCTGGAAGGCTTCGGCCGCGCTGGTGGTACTCGCCATGCCGCTGCTGATTCCCTGGAACGTGGTCGGCACCATCTGGCAGATCTTCGGGCGCTCAGACATCGGCCTGGCGGGCTACTGGCTCAACCAGATCGGCATTGACTACAACTACACGTCGCACTCGTTCGACGCGTGGATCACGGTGCTCATCATGGACGTGTGGCACTGGACGCCGCTGGTGGCGCTGCTGGCGTATGCCGGCCTGCGCTCGATTCCGGACGCGTTCTACCAGGCCGCCGAGATTGACGGTGCGAGCCGCCTGGCCGTGTTCCGCTACATCCAGCTGCCGAAGATGCGCGGCGTGCTGATGATCGGCGTGCTGCTGCGCTTCATGGACAGTTTCATGATCTACACCGAGCCGTTCGTGCTCACCGGCGGCGGCCCCGGCAATGCCACGACCTTCCTGTCGCAGTACCTGACGCAGAAGGCGGTGGGCCAGTTCGATCTGGGCCCGGCGGCAGCGTTCTCGATCGTGTACTTCCTCATCATCCTGCTGTTCTGCTTCGTCCTCTACAACTGGATGCAGCGTGTGGGCAGCGCCAGCGCGGCCGTGGGAGACGACCATGCCTAAGCAGAACAACAACAACAACAACAACAACGAACAGCAGCGCAAGATCGCCCGCGCCATCACGTTGGTCGTGTACGTGGCCTTTGCGGTGCTGCCGCTGTACTGGATGCTGAGCATGTCGCTCAAGACCAACGAGGAGACGCTGGCCGGCTTCTCGCTCTGGCCCAAGCTCGTCACGTTCGACAACTACAAGATCATCTTCACCGACCCGTCGTGGTACTGGGGTTATATCAACTCCATCATCTACGTGACGATGAACACGGTGCTCTCGACGGTGGTGGCGCTGCCGGCGGCCTACGCCTTCTCGCGTTACCGTTTCCTGGGCGACAAGCACATGTTCTTCTGGCTGCTGACCAACCGGATGACGCCGCCTGCGGTGTTCCTGCTGCCGTTCTTCCAGCTGTATTCGACGGTCGGCCTGATGGACACCCACCTGGGCGTGGCGCTGGCGCACATGCTGTTCAACGTGCCGCTGGCGGTGTGGATTCTGGAAGGCTTCATGTCGGGCATCCCACGCGAGATTGACGAGACGGCGTACATCGACGGCTACAGCTTCCCCGCGTTCTTCCTGAAGATCTTCCTGCCGCTGATCAAGGCGGGCGTGGGCGTGACGGCGTTCTTCTGCTTCATGTTCAGCTGGGTGGAGCTGCTGCTCGCGCGCACGCTCACCTCGGTCGATGCCAAACCGATCACCGCCGTAATGACGCGCACGGTGTCGGCCTCGGGCATGGACTGGGGCGTGCTGGCGGCCGCCGGTGTGCTGACGATCATTCCCGGCGCGCTGGTGATCTGGTTTGTGCGGAACTACATCGCGAAGGGCTTCGCGATGGGCCGCGTCTAACAACGAAAACGGGAGACACAGCCATGTTCAGCTGGATGGCCTGGACGCCCGAAGTGGCGATCTTCTTCGGCTGCATCGCATTGATGCTGGCCAGCATGACGGTGTGGGAGATCGCTCGCCCGACCGTGGAGCGCAAGGGCTTTTTGCCGATTGCCACCACGCGCGGCGACCGCCTCTTTATCGGGCTGCTGACCGCGGCCTATATCAACCTGGCGTGGGTTGGGCTCACGTCGGAAGAGACCGGCGCCTGGGGCGGCTTCATCGCCTCGATGGTGGTGCTCGTCATCGTGATGTGGCGCGGCTGAGTTCGCAGTTGGGTGAGAACGCAGTCTCGATTACGCAAGACCGGAAGCGCCGGCAGAATGCCGCGCTTCCACGCCCGAATTGATAGTCGGGCACACGCATTCCACCACGCTCCCCGCGTCGGAATGTCGGATGTTTTCGCTGCGGGGAGAACAAAAAGCACGAGGAGATACCGATGAAAACATCCTGGCGCATGACGCTTCAGATCAGTGCCATCGCACTGGCAAGCGCCCTGGCAGTCGGCGCAGCACATGCCGGCGAAGCCGAAGCCAAGAAGTGGATCAGCAGCGAATTCCAGCCCAGCACGCTGTCGCAAGACAAGCAGATGGCGGAAATGAAGTGGTTCATCGACGCCGCGGCCAAGCTCAAGGCCAAGGGCGTGACCGAGATCCACGTCGTGTCGGAAACGCTCGACACGCACGCCTATGAATCGAAGACGCTGGCCAAGGCCTTCGAAGAAATCACCGGCATCAAGGTCAAGCACGACATCATGCAAGAGGGCGATGTCGTCGAAAAACTGCAGACCTCGATGCAGTCCGGCAAGAGCATCTATGACGGCTGGATCTCCGATTCCGATCTGATCGGCACGCACTACCGCTACGGCGTGATCATGCCGCTGTCGGACTACATGACTGGCGAAGGCAAGGAGTTCACCAACCCGGGCCTGGACCTGAAGGATTTCATCGGCACGAGCTTCACCACCGCGTCCGACGGCAAGCTGTATCAGCTGCCCGACCAGCAGTTCGCCAACCTGTACTGGTTCCGCGCCGACTGGTTCGCGCGCAAGGACCTGCAGGACAAGTTCAAGGCCAAGTACGGCTACGACCTCGGCGTGCCCGTCAACTGGACGGCCTATGAAGACATCGCCAACTTCTTCACGAACGACGTGAAGGAGCTCGACGGCAAGCGCGTCTATGGCCACATGGACTACGGCAAGAAAGACCCGTCGCTCGGCTGGCGCTTTACCGATGCCTGGCTGTCGATGGCCGGCTCCGCCGACAAGGGCATCCCGAACGGCCTGCCGGTCGACGAATGGGGCATCCGCGTGGCCGACGACAAGTGCACCCCGGTGGGCGCATCGGTCTCGCGCGGCGGTGCCACCAACAGCCCGGCCGCCGTGTACGCCCTCACCAAGTACATCGACTGGATGAAGAAGTACGCCCCGCCCGAGGCGACCGGCATGACCTTCAACGAAGCCGGCCCGGTGCCCGCGCAAGGCCACATCGCGCAGCAAGTGTTCTGGTACAGCGCCTTTACCGCGCCGATGACCAAGCCGGGCCCGGTCGTGAACGCCGATGGCTCGCCCAAGTGGCGCATGGCGCCATCGCCGCACGGCCCGTACTGGAAGGACGGCATGCAGAACGGCTATCAGGACGTCGGCTCGTGGACGTTCTTCAAGTCCACCCCGTTCGAGCGCCGCTCGGCTGCGTGGCTGTACGCGCAGTTCGTCACGTCGAAGACCGTGTCGCTCAAGAAGTCGATCACCGGCCTCACGTTCATTCGTGACTCCGACATCCACAGCGACTACTTCACCAAGAACGCAGCCAAGTACGGCGGCCTGATCGAGTTCTACCGCAGCCCGGCCCGCGTGGCCTGGACGCCGACCGGCAACAACGTGCCCGACTATCCGAAGCTGGCGCAGCTCTGGTGGAAGAACGTCGCCACGGCCGTGACCGCGGAGAAGACCCCGCAAGCCGCCATGGACAACCTGGCCAAGGAAATGGATCAGGTGATGGGCCGCCTGCAGCGCGCCGGCATGAAGAACTGCGCGCCCAAGCTGAACCCGGAAAGCGATCCGAACAAGTGGCTGTCGACCGAACACGCCCCGTGGAAGAAGCTCGACAACGAGCGTCCGAAGGGTGAGACGGTGGCTTACGACAAGCTGCTCGCCGCCTGGAAGGCCGGCAAGGTGCGTTAAGCCTGCGTTAAATTGTTGTCGCTCCCGCGCAGGCGGGAGCCCAGCGCCGTTAAAGTCACTGGGTCCCCGCCTGCGCGGGGACGACAACGCAGCGGTTCGCCCGCTTTCTGTAGCTCTACTTCATCAGTCGTCTTATGGAATACCTCCTCGCGCTCGACCAGGGCACTTCCAGCTCACGCGCCATCGTCTTCAACCGCGCCGGCCAGATCGTCGCCAGTGCCCAGCAGGAGTTTCCGCAGCAATTTCCGCAGCCCGGCTGGGTTGAGCACGACCCGTTCGACATCTGGAACAGCCAGCTCGCCACCTGCCGCGCCGCACTCGAACAAGCCAAGCTCACTGCCGCCGATATGGCGGCGCTGGGCATCACCAACCAGCGTGAAACCACTGTGGTGTGGGAGCGCGCCACCGGGAAACCCATCTTCAACGCGATCGTGTGGCAGGACCGCCGCACCGAGAGCATCTGCGAACGCCTGCGCGCCCAGGGCTTGGAGGACGAAGTGCGCAAGCGCACGGGCCTCGTCATCGACCCGTACTTCTCGGCCACCAAGCTGCGCTGGATTCTCGACCACGTCGACGGTGCCCGCGAGCGCGCCGCGCGTGGCGAACTCGCCTTCGGCACCATCGACAGCTGGCTCGTGTGGCAACTCACGCGCGGGCGCCTGCATGTGACGGACGTGTCCAACGCCTCGCGCACGATGCTGTGGAACATCCACACCGGCGAGTGGGATGCCGACCTCATGCGCGCCCTCGACATTCACCCGAGCCTGCTGCCCGAGGTGCATCCGTCGGCGTATCAATTCGGGCAGACCGATGCCGACTGGCTCGGCGCCTCGCTCACCATTGGCGGCATTGCGGGCGACCAGCAATCGGCCTTGTTCGGCCAGGCCTGCTTCAAACCCGGCATGGCCAAGAACACCTACGGCACCGGCTGCTTCATGCTGCTCAACACGGGCGACCGCGCGGTGCAATCGCACAATGGCCTGATCAGCACAGCCGCCTGCCAGAGCGGCCCCAAGCGCAGCTACGCCCTGGAAGGCAGCGTGTTCGTGGGCGGTGCGGTGGTGCAATGGCTGCGGGACGGCCTGCGCGCCATCCAGCGCTCGGCCGACGTGGAAGGCCTGGCCGCCTCGGTGCCCGATTCCGGCGGCGTGGTGTTCGTCCCCTCGTTCACCGGCCTGGGCGCGCCGTACTGGGACCCAACCGCACAAGGCGCCATCGTCGGCCTGTCGCGCGGCACAACCATCGGCCACATCGCGCGGGCCGCTTTGGAGTCGATCGCCTTCCAGAGCACCGCCCTGCTGCAGGCCATGACGCGCGATGCCGTCTCCACCATCTCGGAACTGCGCGTGGACGGCGGCGCCTCGGCCAACAACCTCTTGCTGCAATTCCAGGCTGACCTGCTCGGCATTCCGGTCGTGCGCCCGGAGATCATCGAGACCACGGCACTCGGCGCGGCCTACCTGGCCGGCATCGCCACCGGTTTCTACAAAGGCGAGGACGAGGTCGCCCAGCAATGGCGTGCCTCGCGCACGTTCCACCCCGTCATCAGCCGCGACGAGGCCGCGCACCGCATCGCCCAGTGGGAAATGGCCGTCGCGCAGGTCCGCCTGCCGACCACCCGCGGGCACTGAAGCGTCATCTCGCGGCCAGAAAAAAGGCGACTCGCGGGTCGCCTTTTTTCATGGTGCGGTGGATGGCTTACTTGCCTTCGCTATTCGGCGTCTGGGCAGGGCCGCCTTGCTCCTTCATGGCCTCCTTGCGCTCGGCGCGGGCTTCCTTCTTCTCAGCCTTGCGGTTGGCCTTGGCGGCCTTCTTTTCTTCCTTGTAAGCGGCCTTGGCGTCGGACTTGCGAGCCTTGTATTCGTCATTCGCCGCCTTGTCTTCAATACGCTTCTGCACCAGCGGATCCGACGACGAAGTGGCCGGTCCGCCTTGCGGTGCGGCCTGCACAGTGCCGGTCGTCTGCGGCGAAGTCTGCGGCGCCGGTGTCATCTGAGCGAAAGCAGCCGACGCAGCAAGCGTGGCTGCCACGGCAAGGGCGGGTTTCAGGCGCAGTTCAATCATGGTTGGGCTCCTTCTTTTACACAGTCACGGGAATGTCTGACCACTAAAGCGGCGCGCAACGCACCACAAAAACGGTCTCGGCGCGCATCAAAGATCACGTGCCGGAGCGTTGCAAGAGACAACACCCTTGGTGGCGCAAGAACCGCTCCCGGGCCATGCACTACACTGCGCGCTGTTTCTCCCCGGATGCTGCGCCGTGCCTGATTCCACCCCCGATTTCACCCTGCTCGACCCGCCCGCCGACGCCCTGCCCCTGGCCGAAGACGCCGCCGCCGGCCACGTCAAGCGCGTGCAGCGCTGGCTGGAAGACGCCGTGATCGGCCTGAACCTGTGCCCCTTCGCCAAGGCCGTGCACGTCAAACGGCAGGTGCGCTACGTCGTCAGCCGCGCCACCATGGACGGCGACGTACTCGACCACCTGCGCGCCGAAGCCGACCTGCTGCACACCACCCCCGCCAGCGAAATCGACACCACGCTGCTCATCGTCCCCGCCCTGGCCGATTTTCTGGATTTCCACACCCTCACCGACCGCGCCGAAGCGCTGCTCGCCAAGGCCGGCTTCGAAGGCGAACTGCAACTCGCAAGCTTCCACCCCGACTTCGTCTTCGCCGACGCTGAGCCCGACGACATCGCCAACGCCACCAACCGCGCGCCCGCCCCCATCCTCCATCTGCTGCGCGAAGACAGCATCGCGCGCGCCGCCGCGGCCGTACCCGATGCAGCGGACATCTACGAACGGAACATCGCGACGATGGAGCAACTGGGCCCAGAAGGTTGGGCGGCGATGGTAGAAAAATTCAGCGGGAAGCCACACCAAGACTGAGCCGCCAACCCAAGCAGACCAACGGTTTGGCCGTTGACGTTCCTGCCCTTGATGGCGCCTTGGATTTTTGTTGCGGGGAGGATCAAGGAAGGAGCCTTGTCTGAGCGCAGCGAGTTTGGCTCTTTCCCCTCCTCGCGACAAAAATCCAAGGAGAGGTCGCCATCTCGGGCGCGCCTTTCTTTGCCTACTTTCTTTGGCAAGACAAAGAAAGTAGGTCAGCCCCGGCAGGGGATGAAACAAGGGATGCACCACCGCCGGTAGCAAAGCCCCACGCGGTCAAAAAACCAAACCTCAAACCGCCCGATCCCCCGGCGGCGTCCACTGATACACCCAAGTCTCAGAAAGCAACCGCTCCCCCGACTGCAACGTCAGCGACAACTCAATCGGCGCATTGCTCGCATCGGGCACCACATCAAACATCGCCCGCACCCCATCGATACTGGCCAGTGGCCGCGCCGAAGCAATCTCCACCCGCCCCCGCGAAGCCCGAATGACGGGTTCCACCGTCGACCCAGCGGTGCTACGCCCCAAGCGGGCCAACTCCCCACCCGCAAAATCCACCACAAACCGCCAGGAAAAATATTTGCGGGGCTGCCCGACAACGCCGCCGATCCCCGTGCGCGTGGCCACCACCCGCGCCAGCGGTGAAGCCGCAGCCGGCTGCGCGCCCCACGTCAGCCGATAGCCGAACGCCATCTCCTGCCCGGCGTGCGGCGCCACCGCCGGCCGCCAGAACGCAACGATGTTGTCGAAGGTCTCGTCATTGGCCGACAGCTCAACCAGCTCGACCGCGCCCTCGCCCCAGTCATGCGTGGGCTCGACCCACACGCTCGGGCGCTTCTCGTAGAACACGCCGTCGTCCTGATAGTGATCGGGATTGCGGTCACGCTGCAGCAGACCGAAGCCGCGCGGGCCGTCGTCGGCAAAGCGCTGGCTGCGCAGCATGGGCGGGTTCGCCAGCGGGCGCCAGATCCACTCGCCCGAGCCGCGCCAGATGGCGAGCCCATCGGAATCGTGAATTTCCGGGCGCCAGTCAGACGCATGCCAGCGGCGGGCGGCGCTGCGCCGGTCGCCAGCACGATCAGCGCGGTCGTTTTCGCCATAAAGAAACATGCTGGTGAGCGGCGCGATGCCCAAGCGTTCGATCGGCTTGCGCACATAGAGCGTGGTGCGAACGTCCATCACCAGGGTGTCGCCTGGGCGCACGTCAAAGCGGTAGACGCCCGCCACGCTGGGCGAATCGAGCAAGGCGTAGACGCGCAACACCTCGGCATCTGCCGACGGGCGCACCAACCAGAATTCGGTGAAATCGGGAAACTCCTCCGCGCGCTGCAGGCCAGTGTCGATCGCCAGCCCGCGCGCCGACATGCCGTATTGCCACTGGCCGCCCACCGCGCGGAAGTAGCTCGCGCCCAGGAAGGCAGCCACATCGCGCGTCGGGTCGGCCTTGGTGGTGAGCCGAAAGCCGGCAAAGCCGAGATCGGCCGGCAGAGACTGGTGGTCCAGCCCACTGCGGCCGTAGTCGAACATGGCAGGGTCGTAGGCAATCAGGCGCGCCTGCCCATCCACGACTTCGTACATGCGCACCGGCGATTTGAAGAACAGCCCAAGGTGGAAGAAGCGCGCCTCGAACGGCAGGTGCTGCCCGGCCCACAAGGCGTGATCGGCGCGATAGCCGATGGATTGATAGCCGTCCCAGTCGAGCGCGGCCAGCGGTGGCGGCAACTGCGTGCTCCGGCGGCGATATGGCCGATCCGCCAAGGCCCGGGCGCGCGCTAGCAGGCGGGTCTCATCAAAGGGTTCCGGCACGCCGGGCGTGGCGCGGGGGGTGGCGCTATAAGGGACACCGGGCGCCAGGGCGAGCAGCCCGGCGGCCAACTGCTTGAGCAGGTCGCGACGATGCATGGATCAGGGCGGAGCCAGAGTCCATGCAGTGTGGCACAACCCTCGCCCGGGCAGCATCCGACAGAAAGCTTTCATTGGACCCACAACCCTGCGCCGCAATTGGGATTCCGCGCAGCACGCGTGGCGCCTATCCTTCAATTGGCGCACAATCTACGCCCTACCGGGCCCGGGGGCCCAGATTCGGGCCCACTCCGCCACGATCCTCACGGCGCACATGCTTCCACTGTCTTCCACGCTACCGCTTGCCGGCGTTGCCGAACTGTCCCCCGCGACTGCGGCGGCCACGGCCCTGGAGGCGTTTGACCGCTATTACGACGACGTCCTGCTGCCCATGTGGCTCGGGCCGGGCTGGAACGCGCAGGCCGGTCTCTGCTATGAGGCGCTCGTCGTTGAAAACGACGCGCTGGTGCCCGCCTCCACGGCCCGCTACCGGGCCATGGCCTGTGCTCGCCAGTTGTATACATTTGCCCGTGCGACGCAGCTTTCCGCCAAACATCGCGATCTCTGCGCCGAGCGCGCCGCCGCGCTGTGCCATGCGCTGGATACGCGCTTTCGCGACACGCTCCACGGCGGCTGGGTGTTCTCGATCGACAGCGCCCTGGCGCCGCAAGACAGCAGCAAAGACCTGTACACGCACGCCTTCGTGCTGTTTGCGGCTGCGCACTGGCTGGCCGTGAGCGACGACCCGCGCGCCGCCGCGCTGATGCACGACGCACATAACGTGATCGCGCACCGTTTTGTGCGCGCCGCTGGTGAATCGGGCACAACACCGCTGCCGGTGGCCGCCATGGACGCCACCTTGACCGAGACCCTGTCGGGTGTCGCCCAGAACCCGGTGATGCACCTGACCGAGGCCTACTTGGCAGCCGCCGCGCTGGACGAACCGCCCGCCTGGGCCGAAGCCTGCGTGCGTACCCTGACCGAGGGCATCCTGGCGCGCTTCATCGAGCCGCGCACGGGCAGCATCACCGAATTGCCGATCGATGAGCCCAACGCGGACAACCGGATCGAGCCCGGCCACCAGTTCGAGTGGTTCTATCTCGTGCGCGCACATACCGATGTGTTCACCCGCTCGGACGCCGGCCGGCAACTGGCCGACACCCTCGGCCGAGCGGTGGATGCCGCCTGCCGCCAGGGCGTGGATGCCGAAACGCAAGGCGTCTGCCTGTCGCTGAACCTGGACGGCACGCCGCGCGACACCACCCAGCGCATCTGGGCTCAGACCGAATACGGCCGCGCACTCGCGCTGTGCACCGAAACGCAGGGCACCATGCTCGCGCGTCTGCTACCCGCCTGGTCGGCGCGCTTCCTGCACGCACACGGCTGGCATGAAGTCATCGACGCAACGGGCCAGCGCCTGCGCGCCGACATGCCGTCGAGCACCCCGTACCACATCACCACGTTCTATGAGGCAGCCCGCACAACGCTGTCCGCCTCATCTTCATGCAATACCCCAAGCTGTTGAGTGAGACACATCATGCATAACCACAACCCCAACGAATCCAAGGCCCGCGCCATCTTCCGGGTGGTCAGCGGTAACTTCCTGGAGATGTACGACTTCATGGTCTATGGCTATTACGCCAAGGCCATTGCCGACACCTTCTTCCCGGCCGGCAACGAGTTCCTCTCGCTGATGCTGTCGCTGGTGACGTTCGGCGCCGGCTTCCTGATGCGGCCGCTGGGCGCGATCTTCCTGGGCGCCTACATCGACCGCCACGGCCGCCGTGTGGGCCTGATCGTCACGCTGGCGCTGATGGCGTGCGGCACGCTGTTGATCGCACTGGTGCCGGGCTACGCCACCATCGGGCTGGCGGCGCCGCTGCTGGTGTTGATCGGCCGGTTGCTGCAGGGCTTCTCGGCCGGCGTGGAACTGGGTGGGGTATCGGTCTACCTAGCCGAGATTTCCACCCCGGGCAAGAAGGGCTTCTTCGTGAGCTGGCAATCGGCCAGCCAGCAAGTGGCGGTGATGTTTGCCGCGCTGCTGGGCGTGCTGATGTCGTCGCTGCTGCCGCCGTCTGAGATGAGCGCGTGGGGCTGGCGCGTGCCGTTCCTCGTCGGCTGCCTGATCGTGCCGTTCCTGTTCATCATCCGCCGCTCGCTGCAAGAGACGGAAGAGTTCCAGAAGCGCAAGCACCGCCCGGACCTGGCCGCCGTGTTCCGCTCGATGGGCCAGAACTGGCGCCTGGTGGGCGCGGGCACGCTGATGGTGGTGATGACCACGGTGTCGTTCTACCTGATCACTGCATACACGCCGACCTTCGGCAAGAGCGTGCTGCACCTGTCGGATTTCGACAGCCTGATCGTCACGCTGTGCGTGGGCGCCTCCAACTTCTTCTGGCTGCCGGTGATGGGCGCGGTGTCTGACCGTGTCGGCCGCCGCCCCCTGCTGATTCTCTTTACCGTGCTGATGCTGCTGACCGCCTACCCGGCCATGCAGTGGCTGGTGGGCGCACCGTCGTTCGCCCGCATGCTGACCGTGCTGCTGTGGCTGTCGTTCCTGTACGGCAGCTACAACGGCGCGATGGTCGTCACGCTCACCGAGATCATGCCGCCGGAAGTGCGCACCACCGGCTTCTCGCTGGCATACAGCCTGGCCACCGCCATCTTCGGTGGGTTCACCCCGGCGATTGCTACTTGGCTGATCCACACCACCGGCAACAAGGCGATGCCGGGTGTGTGGGTGTCGTTTGCTGCACTGTGCGGGCTGGTGGCCACGCTGGCCATCGTCAAACCGGCCGGCAAGCATGTACATGGCGCGGACGCTGCTCGCGCTGCTTGACCAGCCGCGTGTATGAATAAAACGCCTCTCGGAGGGCCTCCTCTGAGGGGCGTTTTGCTTGGTGGTGCATCCCTCATCCCCTGCCGGGGCTGACTCACTTTCTTTGTCTTGCCAAAGAAAGTAAGCAAAGAAAGGCGCGCCCGAGATGACGACCCATCCCTTGAATTTATGTAACCGGGCGGAGAAGGAGGCAAACTCGCTTCGCTCAAACAGGCCTCCTTCTTTTTTCCGCCCGCTTACAGAAATTCAAGGCGCCATCTAGGGCATCAACGGCCACACCATCGCAGTTTCGTCGTTCCCGCAAAGGCGGGAACCCAGCGGCGTTTTCGGGGCAAGCAACGACACTGGGTCCCCGCCTACGCGGGGACGACGGTGAAAGAAGCGTCGTCGGCAGTGCACCAGCGGTTTGGCCGTTCCTGCCCTTGATGGCGCCTTGGATTTTTGTAAGCGGGCGGAAAAAAGAGGGAGGCCTGTTTGAGCGCAGCGAGTTTGCCTCCCTCTCCGCCCGGTTACACAAATCCAAGGGGGGGTCGCCATCTCGGGCGCGCCTTTCTTTTGCTTACTTTTCTTTGGCAAGACAAAGAAAAGTGAGTCGGCCCCGGCAGGGGACGATACCGGGGATGGACCAAAACCAAAACAATCCCACCCCGGCCCCATCAGCGTTACTGAATCACCAGCCCGTTCGGCCCCACCACGCCCAGCTCCACGTAATGCGAAGCCGGCCGCGTCCGATCAGAGAAATCGACCATGAACCCGCCGCCCACATCGAAGTTGCGCAGGCGGGCAAGCTCGCGGCGCACCTGTTCGCGCGTGGGCTTGGGGCCGGCGCGGCGCACCGCTTCCGCCAGTACCTTGGCGGCGACAAACCCTTCGATCGCACGGAAGGACAACTCCACGTCCTTGGCACCCACGGCGGTACGCGCTCGGTTGAATTCGCGGATGACGGGGTTCACGCTCTTGCCGGGGTTGGGCATCACCATCGCCAGCGAGTAGCCGCGCACGGCGTCGATGCCGGCCACTTTGAGCAGGATGCTGGGATCGATCGACGACAGCCCCAGAAGTTGCGCCCCGCCACCTCGGGCCCGGTATTGCTTGACGAACTGCGCGGCAGGCTCCGCCGTGGCGCCCAGAAAGATCGCCTGCACATCGGCGCTGAGCAGTTTGTCCACCGCCGGCCCCACCGCCGCCGTGTTGCGCGGGTACGAAGCCGTGGCGGCCATCGCCAGCTTGTGCGCCTTGAGCGTGCGGTCCACGCCGCCCAGCGCCTCCTTGCCCAGCGCATCGTCCTGATACAACACGCCAATGCGCGTCACGCCAATGGTGACCAGCGCGCCGACCATCTTGTCAATTTCCTGCTGGTAGCTGGCCTTGATGGGGAAGACCAGCGGGTCGCTCGTCATGCTCGAGGCACCCGTGGCGGGGCCGACCAGCGGCAGACCGGCTTCGGCCAGCACGCCGTTGCGCATGAGCGCTTCCACGTTAGCGGTACCGACCACGGTCAGCACGGCCACGGGGTTGTCGATCTTGGCCATGTCGCGCACGTTGCGCAGGGTCTGCTCGACCTTCTGCTCGTCGTCGCGGGCGACCAGGCGGATGGTTTCGCCGTTGATGCCGCCGTCGAGGTTGAGCCAGTCGAAGTACAGCCGTGCGCCGGCGTTGAGCGCGCGCCCCGTGGCGGCCTGCGAGCCCGTCAACGGCAATGACTGGATGATGCTGATATCGGCGCGGACGGCCGGCGCCCCGAGTACGGCGCAGAGCGTCAATGCGGCAGCCAGAGGCCGGCGCCAGCGCGCACCCCGGCAGCGCGCGTGATTTCCCGTTTGCATTCCTAGCACCCTTCACCGCGGCCTCGTGGGCGGCGGCGTTTTGTCGAGACCGCCCGGCTGTGCCAAGGGCGGCTCACTTTTGTTGTTCTGGTCGTGCGAGACATTGCCCCGCGAGGTCGATAGCCTGCCATCGGGCAGGGGCTTCGACAAGTCCTGACGGGGGCGTTTTAGACTCGCTCGATCGTTCTGTCGCAAACCTCCCACGCCACCATGCCGCAGCGCATTCTGCCCACCGATGTTGAAGGCCGCACGCCGCCATCGCTCGCGCACCCCGTGCGGCTGTACACGCGCCAGATGGAGGCCAACACGCGCTTTCCGCGTCACACGCACCCGTGGGCACAGGTGGCGTACAGCCACAACAGCGTGCTGCGCGTGCAGGCGGGCGACACGGCCTGGGTGGTGCCGCCCTCGCGGGCGATCTGGATTCCGCCCGGCATCGAACACGAGGTGTGGGTGGTGGAGGCGGCGTTCCTGCGCACGCTGTATGCCGATCCGTCCGTGGTGACGGGCACGCTGGCCGAGTGCCGGGTCATGGAGGTCTCGCCGCTGCTGCGCGAGTTGATCGCCGCGATGGACGTGCGTCAGCCGCTGCCGCCCGCGCGCGAGCAGGCGCTGGCCGCGCTCATTCTGGACGAGCTGCGCCGCAGCGCCCCGCTGCCGCTCGATCTGCCCATGCCCGCCGATAAACGCCTGCGCGCCCTGTGCGAACGCGTGATGGCCGACCCGGGCTCGGCGCTCAACTTCGATGATCTTGCGCGTGACGTGGGTGCCAGCACGCGCACGCTGGCGCGGCGTTTTCGTGACGAGCTGGGCGTGAGCTTTTCGCAATGGCGCCAACAGGCGGTGCTCGCCAGCGCCATCCCGATGATGTCGCAGGGGATGCCGCTGGCGCAGGTGGCACAAACGCTGGGCTACAACAGCCAGAGCGCGTTTTCCGCGATGTTCCGGCGGGCGTTTGGGCAAAGCCCGAGCGCGTTCCTGCATCGGCCGGGCTCCGATAACGAAGCCGCTTGAGCGGCGCTAGATCAGCGGTAGGGGCATCGCCGGCAGCGATACCGTGAAGCGTGCGCCGCCGCTGGGCGCGGCATCCAGCTGGACCTCGCCGCCGTGTACGAGCGCAATGCGCCGCACGATCGCCAGGCCCAGGCCAAACCCGCCGGTATGCCGGTCGCGGCTGGCATCCAAGCGCAGGAAGGGCTCGAACACGCGGGCGCGGTCTGGCACGGGGATGCCGGGGCCGTCGTCTTCCACCACTACGCAGAGCGCGCCTGCTTGGCCGGCTTCAATCCGCAGGGTGATGGTGTTGCGCGCATAGCGCGCGGCATTGCGGATCAGGTTGAGCAGCGCGCGTGCCAGCAGGCGTGGGTCACACACGTGGTACGCGGGCGCAGCATCGGTATGCACGGTCAGGCTGAGCTGGCGGTCGGCCACGTCGTTGGCGACGCTGGCGACCACGCTGTCGAGCCATTCGCCCACCGCCACACGCATCAGTACGAGATGGGTGGCGCCCTGCTCCAGGCGGCTGAGCGCCAACAGTTCGCTCACGAGTTCGTCTAGCTCGCGTACGTCACGGCGCAGGGCATCCAGACGGGAGGCACGCTGCGTATCGGGCACCGGCGTCTGCAGCAATGCAATGCCGAACTCCAGCCGCGCGATCGGCGTTTTGAGTTCGTGCGAGATGCCGTTCATCATCTCGCGCTGGTGCTGGATCGAGCCCTGGATGCGTTCGGCCATGTCGTTGAACTGGCGTGCCAGGCCGTACACGTTGGAACGCTTGCTCAGGCGCGCACGCGTGGCCAGCTTGCCTGCGCCAAAGCCGCGTGCGGCGTCTTCAAGCGTGCGCAGGTCACGCCAATGCAGCCACACCCAGAGCAGCAGTGGCACCAATGCAGCCACGGCGATGAGGGCGTAGGCGATGGCGCGGATGCGGCCGTAGTCCATGTCGGCGTTGTAGGCGTGCAGCACGCTACCGTCGCGCAGCGGCAGGTAGTAATCCCGGCCGTTGGTCTGCAGGACCATCTTGCCGTGCGCGAGGTCGTCACGCTGCTCGGCCGACAGCGTGGGCACCGTGGCGGGGTCGACAAAATCGAACTGCTCCCACGCGTTCTGGTTCAGGCGCGTGATGGCGGCAGCGCGGTCGCCGCCGGCGCGGTCCAGATAGTCACGCAGCACGAAGGCATAGCCCTTGCGCACTTCGCGCTCGCCTTGCGTGAGGGTGTCGTAGAACATCCAGACAAACGATCGGTTGACGGCGAACACCGCCAGGGCCGCGGCCAGCACCACCATCGCGTAGAGCTTGATCAGGGAGCGGATCATCGTTCAGTCCTCCCACGCCGAGGGGCTGAAGAGATAGCCGCGTCCCCAGATCGTCTTGATCTTGTGCGGCTCGGGCGAGGCGTCGCCAAAGCGACGGCGCAGACGCGAGATGCCGGAATCGACCGTGCGGTCCAGCCCGTCGAATTCGATGCCGCGCAGTTGCTTGAGGATGTCGTCGCGGCTGAGCACGGTGCCGGCGGCACGCGCGAGGATCAACAGCAGGTTGAACTCGGCCGTCTTCAGGTCGACCGACTGCCCGCGCCACGTGACGGCACGGTTCGGGGGCGAGATGGTGAGTTCACCGAAGACGAGCGTGTCGTCACGCGGCATGGCCGGCTCCGACGTTGACATGGCCGGCAACGCGCGACGCAACAGTGCCCGGGCGCGCGCCACCAGCAGGCGCGGCTCGATGGGCTTGAGCACGTAATCGTCGGCGCCGATCTCCAGCCCCGCCACCTGGTCGTACGTATCGACCCGCGCAGTCAGGATCAGCACCGGCACGCGCGAAAACGCGCGGATGCGCCGGCACACTTCCATGCCGTCCATGTGGGGCAGCATCAGGTCCAGGATCACCAGAGCCGGCTGATGCTCGCGCACGGCGGCCACGGCAATGTCGCCACGGCGCACCACTTCCACTGCAAATTCGTAGTTGCCCAGGTATTCGCTGACGAGCTGCGCAAGGCGGTCGTCGTCTTCGATCAGCAGCACCTTGGTCTTGAGCGGCCCATCGGTGATCGCCGTCATCGTCCATTCGCCCCGTTGTTTTTCTGATGGCGCGCAGTGTATGCGCACTGCCTTGCCAATGGTTGCTGCGCAGAAACTTGAAAACACTCGCGCACAATTGCGCACAACTTCCCGGCAATTTGCAGACAGACGTGCGCGGCGGATCTCGCCAGACTGCGGTCTCTCTCTCCAGAGATCCAACAAGAGGTCCAACGTGCATCTACGTCTCCCCCTGCGTCTGGCTCCGCGCCTGACGGTTTCGTCTCTCGCCCTGCTCTCTGCGTTGTGGTGGTCGCCCTCTGCGGTGTATGCCGAGGAGGCTTCGTATACGGTGTCACTCAACGTGGGCACACGGCCGCGCTATGCCGGCAGCAGCCAGAGCACCTTGATCGGCGGTCCCGGCGTGCGGGCAGATTTCGGCAACGGCTGGTTCATCGACCCGCTGCAGGGCGGCGCAGGCTACGCCATCCGCTTTCTGAACGGCATGTTCGCCTCGGGCGCGCTGTCTTACGACCCCGGCCGTACCGACCACAACAGCTTCGGCCGCCCCGGCTCCGACCACCTGAAGGGCATGGGCAACGTCAAGGGCTCGCTGCTGGGCGTCTTCACGGTGGGCAGCAAGATCGTCGGCGAAGCCACGGCCAGCGCCACGCTGGAGGTGCCGCTCACCCACCGCGAGCGCGGCTGGTCCGGCCACCTCGACCTGAACGCGCCGGTCGTCAGCTGGGGCACCAACAAGATCACCGTGAACCCGAGCCTGCAATTCGGCTCGCGCAAGTACATGCAGACGTACTTTGGCGTGACGGCCGAGCAATCGGCCAACAGCGGTTTTGCGGAGTATTCGACCAACGGTGGCTTGCAGGCCGCGTCCGTCACGGTGGCGTGGACCCACGTCTTCTCAAGCCACTGGGCATTGCGCACGGCCGTCGGCACGTCGCGCCTGCTCGGCAATGCCGCCAAGAGCCCGATCGTGCAGAACAAGCAGGGCTACTTCGTCGGCACGGGCATCGCCTATACGTTCTGAGCGTTCTGAGCGTTCTGAGTGCGGACGCGGGTATCGAGCCACGCCACGGTTTCGCGCCACCACGGCGCCCCGGACGATGCCCGGAAAAAACCCATGTGGCCGACACCCTTGCTGCCCAGCGCGGCGCCCCCAATCTGCCGCCGCGTGATGCGCGCGGCAGGAAAGCGCGCCACCAGCGCGTCGATGGCTTGCGCGGGCGCCAGCGGATCGTCGTCAAACCCCCAGGCGAGCAGCGGCACCTTGAGGCGTGCATAGCGGCGGGTGTCCAGCCCGGCGCGTGGCGCAAACAAATAGCCGCGTTGGCGAGCAAAGCCCGCCCAATCGCTGAGGATGGCGGCGGGAATCGACATCGGCCCCATGCCCACGTCCGCCAGCGGCAGCATGCCGCCACGCGCGCGTGCCACCGCCAGGGGAATCCGCACATGCAGCAGCCATGCAAACGGCAGCCGCCCCAGGGCGCCGCGCCATGGCCACCCACGTACATTCGCCAGCGGCGATGCCACCTGCACCAGCGCATCCGCATGCACGATATGCGGCGCCAGCCCGGCCAGCTGCCCGCCCGCGCTGTGCCCGAGCACCACCAGCTTGCGGCCGCCGCAACCTTCGGGGACGAGCGTGTCGTGTGCCCACTTCAGCACCGCGTCGATGTCCTGCCGGCCCCAGTCGGCAAAGCGTGGCGCAGTGGGTGATGCGGGACCGCTGGCCAGCGCCTCGCCAATGCCGCGATAGTCGAACGTGACCGTGCGCCAGCCGGCCAGGCACAGCGCCCGCGCAAAGGCGGCGTAGAACTGGCGCGGCACACCCAGCGCCGAGCAGATCACCACCGTGCCGTGCGAGCCCAGGCCTGGGCTTGTGACCGTGATGGGCAGCGTCCAGCCGTCGGCGGTGCGGACATGGTCTTCGCGGGTGGGGAGGGCGTCGGCGGGATAATCGATCGGCTCGCGCTGCATGAGGCACTCCGCTGCGGTGTCGGGATGGAGGCAGTATTGGCGGCGGCCAGTCGGCTCACAATAACGCCACAGGTAATCGCGGCACCTACCTCGCCCTGCTTCAATAGATGACGTGATCGATGATGTAAGACGCGCCCAACCCGCCGAGATGCCCATGCTTGATGAAGCCGATACCGCCCAGGTGGCCGGTGAACCGCCCGAAGCCGCCGTCCCACCCATTGCCCGCTTCCCGCAATTGCTGCGCTTCTGGCGCACGCGCCGTGGCTACAGCCAGTTGGCCCTGGCGCTGGCGGCGGGCGTGTCGCAGCGGCATGTCAGTTTTCTGGAGTCGGCACGCGCCACGCCCAGCCGCAACATGATCCTGCAACTGGCCGAGGAACTGAGCGTGCCGCTGCGCCACCGCAACCAGATGCTGCTGGCGGCCGGCTTTGCCCCCGCGTACCCCGAGCAGGGCCTGAGCGCACCGGCCGACGAGGCCTCACCCATGCGGCAGGCGGTCCGCCACGCCGTCAAGCTGATCCTCGACAAGCAGGCACCCTATCCGGCCATCGTGCTCGACCGCTTCTGGCATGTGCTCGACGCCAATGTCGCGCACCGCCGCCTGATGCGCTGGGCCATCGGCGATGACCGGGCCGAAGGCGCGCCGGGCACCGTCAATATGATGAAGCTGGTGTTCGATCCGACCGCGCTGTGGCCGGCGATCGTCAATCGCGACGCCGTCGGCCGCTACCTCGCCCGGCGCGTACGGCAGGAACTGGCGCTGCACACCATCGACCCGGCCACGCAACGGTTGCTGCACGGCATTCGCGCGCTGCAGCCGGCCCTGTTCGAGGCCAGTGAGTTGGCCGCGCCCACCCCGCCCGTGCACGACACGGACGACCCGCCGCCCCTGCTGCCCGTCACGCTGCAGCGCGATGGCGTGACGATCTCGCTGTTCACCACGCTCACCACGCTGGGCACCCCGCGCGATGCGGGGCTGCAGGAGATGCGCATCGAGTGCTTCTATCCGGCGGATGACGCATCGCGGGGCGCCCTGGAACGTATTACGCTGTAACGACGCCCGCATTGCAACGAGAATCATTCTCACTTATATTGGCCGGTCGATTTGCCCCTTAGTCTGCGGCCGCAGCGCCGCCTTGTGCTTCATGACCGACCTGTCCCAGCCCCCACGTTCAGCCGAGCCCGCCGCACACGCTCGCCCTGCGCGGACCCATGCCCAGCACCCTGTCAACCGCCGTGCCACGGCAGTGCGCTGGCTGCGCAAGACGCACGGCTGGTTCGGGTTGTGGGGCGCGGTGATGGGGCTGATCTTCGGCGTGTCGGGCATCTGGCTGAACCATCGCGCGGTGCTCAAGCTGCCCGTGGCGCAAGAGCGCACCAACACGCAGATCGCCCTGCCCGATCCGCTGCCCGCCACGCCGGAGGCAATGAACACCTGGCTGCAGCAGGCACTGAATGTGCCGGAGCCCGCCAACCGCGTGCGCGTGGAAAAAGCCAAACCGGTCGCGTGGGCCGAGCGCCCGGCCAAGAGTGACGAGAAGGGCGAGGCAGGCAGCGCCAAACCACTGATGCAGCCTGAGCAGTGGACCTTCAACTTTGGCGGCGCCACCCGGCAGATCCAGGCCGAGTACTGGGCCGGCAACCGCTCGGTGTCGATCCGGCAAACGGATAACGGTTTCCTCGGCACGTTGATGAACCTGCACAAGGGCACCGGCATGACGGTGCCGTGGATTCTGCTGGTGGATACGCTGGCCGGCTGCCTGATCTTCCTGTCGCTCTCGGGCCTGTGCCTGTGGGTGATGACCACCAAGCGCCGCACGGTCGGCTGGACGATCTTCGGGCTGGGAAGTTTGCTGGCGATCGGGTTGGCGGTCTCGCGCCTGTAACCTTGCGCCTTCATGGACGATCTACGCTGCGTTCTGTCAGCGGCCGCTGGATCGCCCCCACCCACCCTGCTCCGCCGCATGGGTGATTGATCCCAGCAGAGAGGGCATGCATCGGATTCGAAGCCTTAAGTGCCGATGCCGGAGCCCCAGAGCGCCGCTGTTGATGCAAAAAGCAGCAACGGCGGAGCTTAAAGGTCCGGCGCCGGAGCTCAAACACGCGAACCCTGCTGCTTTTTTCATCACCGCTGCTGCTTTTTGCAGCAACGTCGGGCGCTTTGCGCCTCACACGCGGGGCTCCGCAGCTCCAGATTCGAACCTTTTAGTGCCGATGTCGAGGCTTGGGGCTCCGATGCTGGCGTTGGGAACGCCGTCACACGAGGGCAATACGTGTCGTCTCAAGCCGGGGTCGCGGGTGGTGCGGTTGGCGTGGGCGCCTTCTCCCCATCCGGCGCCGCCCGCGTCATCCACTGCTCGAATGCCGCCGAAGTCCGCAACACCGTTGCCGGCGTCGCCAGCGGGATGCCCGCCTTGTCGAACGCATCCTTGAGCACGACGTTGAAGGCCCGCAGCACATCGGCCTGCTTCTGCGGGCGCGTCCGGAAGCGCCCCTTGACCACCATCGCGCCTCCCTCGAAGCGATCCAGCCCGAACACCTCCGCACTGCCGAGCAGCGTGGCCGTGAAACGCGGTTCGCTGGCCACCTGGTCCGCGGCGGTACGCACGAGGTCAATGGCCTGCTGCGGGTGCGCGTCCATCGCCACGCGCACCTCAAAGTCGGCAAACGAGTAATCGCGCGAGAGGTTACGCACCGTCTTGATCTGGCTGAACGGAATCGACAGCACCGCCCCCGTGCCGTCGCGCAGGCGCACGGTGCGGATGGTCAGGTTGACCACCGTACCGGTCGCCACGCCCACGTCCACCGTATCGCCCACGCTGATGGTGTCTTCCATCAGGATGAAGATGCCGGTAATCAGATCCTGCGCCAGCGACTGCGCACCAAAACCGACCGCCAAGCCCACCACCCCGGCGCCAGCCACCAGCGGCGTCACATTCACGCCCAGGTTGGCGAGCACGCCGATGCTGGCCGTCACCACCAGCGTCACCTTCAAGCCATTGCGCAGCAGCGGCAGGATGGTGAGCGCACGCGTGCTGGGTTGCGCGCGCGCCGAGGCCGGCGACAGCGCCCGCAGGATCGCCGTGTCCAGCAGAATCCACGCCAGCCACGTGGCAAACACGGTGCTGACCAGGCCGACCAGCGCATCGGCAATGCGCTTGCCGTTGACCGAGCTGTGCGTGACCTCCACCAGCGTGTGGCCCCACACGCGCAGCACCAGTTCGACAAAGACGACCCAGATGCCGAGCTGCAGCAGCGCGGTGAAGAAATGCTTGAGCCGCTCCACGTATGGCGAGCTGCGCGCGAGCCGCAAATGCCGCCGCCAGCTCTTGCGCGGCCGCACCACCGCCGTCAGAAAGAGCGCCGCCACCAGCAGCAGTGAGGTCATCACCGCGCGGCGCGATACCACATCGACGTTGTCGGGCATGGTCAATGTGGCCAGCACCGTCACGCCCGCCAATACCAGCACCGGCACCGGCCACAGCGCGGCAATCACATGGCGGACCTGGTTGCCGGCGTGCTCGCCCTGGCGCTGCTCCAGCGGCCGGTTGGCAATCAACTGGCCAACCGGGCGACGGGCCCACAGCGCGCCCACCGCCAGCATCATCGACGAGACCGCGTTGCACACCGTAGACAGCAACAGGCTGAGCGCGCCACCGAGCACCAGTGCAACGCGCGGGTCCAGCAGCGCATCGCCGCACGCGCCGAGCGTGGCGGTCAGGAAGATCGGCCACATGCCGTGCTTGAGCAGGTGCTCCACCGCCACACGCCGGTGGGCGCTGCCGGCAAACAACGAGAACAGCATCGCCACGGCCGCGGTGATGATGGCCCCCCACACGATGGCGTAAGCCAGCACCAGCGCCAGCACAAAGCCGGGCGTGGCGTCGTGCGAGACGCGCATGATCACGGCAAACGACACGGCCCACGGGCCGATCTTGCGCAGCGCATCGACAAACAACGCGCGCGTGGTCGGATGGGGGCCGAGCCCCGCCTTGAGGCCGAATACACGCCGGAACAGCCAGCCCAGGCCAAGCAGCCCACCGGCAATCGCGGCCCAGACGGCGACGGTGCTCGCAAAATCGGCGGCCAGCGGCATGCGCTTGTCCGGCGCGGTGAGGAGGCTGACGTTGCCGATGGCCGCATCGACGCGGCGCAGCCAGTAGCGCGGCGCACCGGCTTCCACATCGGCTTCGACAGAACCATGCTCGATGAGTGAGGCCACCGCGCCGAGCAAACCGGGCGCCTGCTCCGTCTGCGCGGTTTGCTGCGCGGCCACACCATCGCGCAACTGCTTGAGTTCCGTGACGAGCGCGGCGCGTTGCTGGTCGTTGTCGAGCAGCGTGATGACGGCGTCGAGCGATTGACGGGTCTGTGCAGGCGTGGCGGGCGGCGCCGATGCGCTCGCCGTGGACGATGGCAGCCCGGCCAGTTTGGCAAACGACACCGGCACAGCCGCCGCCAGATGGGGGATGCCCAGCATCAGCAGGAGCCACGCAACCGGCCACAGCCGCCGCATCCAGAAGAAGGAACGAGTACGCATGACAGGAAAGCGATCGTGCAGACAACAATCACGGCACGATACGCGAATTCCCCTTGCGGGCGAATTCCCATGGGGGCGAATTCGCGGAGCCGCCGACCTCAGCGCTTGGCGCCCGCAGGCAGCGGCGCGCGGCGCCACAGCCAAGCAGCCGCCCCCAGCGCGCACACCATGCATGCCATCACCAGCGCCACCACACCGGGCCAGCCCCATGGCGCATAGAGCTTGCCGCCCGTCGTGCCGACCAGGCTGGAGCCCAGGTAGTACGCCAGCAGATACAGGGCCGCGGCTTGCCCCTTGGCCCGCTGTGCGCGACGCCCGACCCAGCCGCTGGCCACCGCATGCGCGCCAAAGAACCCGAAGGTCAGCAGCGCAATGCCGCCAACCACCAGCGCCAGCGGCGCAGCCAGCGTCAACAGCACGCCCGTCGACATCAATGCCGTGCCCCCCAGCAGCATGCGGCCCCGGCCATGGCGATCGGCCAGTCGGCCAAACCATGCGGAAGCGCCAATGCCGACCAGATAGACCAGGAAGATGCCACCCACCGCCGTCTGGCTGAGCGCATACGGCGCATCGAGCAGATGGAAGCTCGCGTAGTTGTAGATGGTGACGAAGCCGCCCATCAGCAGAAAGCCCATGGCAAACAGCGCACGCAAACCCGGCTCGCGCAAATGCGCGCCCAGCGTGTCGAGCAGATCGCCCAGCGCGACGCCCCTGCGCGGCACAAAGCGGCGCGACGGCGGCAGCAGCCACAGAAAGGCCAGCGCTACCAGCAAACCCAGTCCGCCCGTAAAACCGATGGCCGCTCGCCAACCAACGTGGTCGGCCACGGCGCCAGTCAGCACCCGCCCCGCCATACCGCCGAACGCAGTACCGCCGATATACAAGCCCATCGCCAGCCCCAAGCCCTGCGGATGCACCTCTTCGGCCAGATACGCCATCGCCACGGCCGGCACCCCACCCAGCACGATACCCAGCAACGCCCGCGTGGCCAGCAGCCCATGCCAGCCCGGCAGCACGGCCGCCGCCAGCGTGAGCACCGATGACAACACCAGTGACACGCCCATCAGTGTCTTGCGATGGATCGACTCCGACAGCAGTCCCGCAAACAGAATCGCAAAGGCCAGCAGCAGCGTGGACACCGACAGCACCAGGCTCGTCTGCGCGGGCGTCAGGCCAAAGTCGTGCGCCAGCAGCGGCATCAGGGGCTGCACGCAATACAACAGCGAGAAGGTGGAAAAGCCCGCCGCAAACAGCGCCAGGTTGGCGCGCAGGTACCCGGGAGAGCCGCGCACCAACCAGTGCGCAGGGTCAGCGGGTTCGGTTGAGGAAGCAGGTGTGGCGCTGGACAAGGTGTTCGCGGCTGGCAGGTGGAGAACAAACGCTGGGGAAGCCGCCTATTATCGTTCGCAGCCGCCGTGCCCGCTGCGGAGCGCCGCGCGGCACCGGTCTTGCGTCGCCCCTCGCATGTCTTCTTTTCCGCCCATCATGCAGACCACGCTCTACTACTGGCCTGAGATCCAAGGTCGCGGCGAGTTCGTCCGCCTCGCGCTGGAGCAGGCCGCCGTGCCCTACATCGACCTCGGCCGCGAGGATGCCGCCGCCATCGAAGCGTTTCTCGACGATGCGGGCATCACCACGCCGCCGTTCGCGCCGCCGTTTCTGGTGGTCGGCAAGCTGGTGATTGCGCAAACGGCCAACATCCTGCTCTACCTGGGTCAGCATTACGGCCTCGCGCCCAGCGACGAAGCCGGCGGTCTGTGGACGCATGGCCTGCAACTCACAATTGCCGACTTCGTGGTGGAGATTCACGATACGCACCACCCCATTGCCTCGGGCGAATACTACGAAGACCAGTTGGCCGAAGCCAAACGGCGCACGCGGGATTTCCTCGCGCACCGTGCGCCCAAGTTCCTGCGTTACTTCGAGAGCGTGCTCGATCGCAACCCCGCCGGCCCCACCTGGGCCGTGCGCGATGCACTGACATATGTGGACTTGTCGCTATTCCAGATCGTGGCGGGGCTGCGCTATGCGTTTCCGCATCACATGCAGCGTTACGAGCGTGAGCTTCCCCACCTCGCGGCATTGCATGATCGCGTGGCCGGGCTGCCGAACATCGCCGCCTATCTGCAGTCGCCGCGCCGCATTCCGTTCAACACCATGGGCATCTTTCGCCACTATTCAGAATTGGATGCGCTGAAGTGACACACCCGGCGCAAGGCCGGGTCTGGGCGGGGTGCGAACACGTCAGGCGGGGAGCCGCCGCCGGACGTCTTCGAGTGCGGTCGGCCAGTTTTCGATGGCCGCCAGGTCGTGGATGTCCTGCAGATCAATCAGCAACTCGACCACACGGTCATCGTCGACATTCACACCGGAGCAGCGCAGCGCGCGCGCCAGCGCATCGTCGCCAGGCACGCGCAGCAGGCTGACGCCCAGTCGCTCGATGTCTGCGCTGTAACACGCGTCGTTGATGAGAATGCCGACACCGCAGCGGCGGTTGTCCAGCCCGCGATAGCGGGGCTCGCCGTCGGCGTCTTCGGAGCGACACTGCTGCGCCAGCAGGTGCGTGCGCACACGCTCAAAAATGTCCTCGATGGCGAGGAACGTCTCCTTCCCTTGCATGGGTGTCACCTTATCGTTGGTGATCTGTTCAATCGGCGGCTTAGAACGTATCGACAACCGCGCCGTTCAGGCCGAACTGGCGGGCGATCGAGTGCAGACGCTCCTTCCACTCCCACGTGCCGAATACGTCGTGTGCGTTCTGCAGCTTGGAGAGCAGTTCGACGGTGTCCTGGTCGTCCACGTCGATGCGGGCTTTCTTGAGTGCGCGGCGCAGCGCGATGACGCCGGCATCCATGTAGCGCGGGATCTCGTTGGCGGGCTTGAGGATGTAGCGTACCGGCACGCTTTCCATCGACGTGGTGTAGTCACGCACGCCGATCAGGTTGCCGATGGGGCAGCAGCGGCCGCCCTGGCCGTGGTACGCGGCACCACCGCGCGGCAGGATGGCGGCGCCGCCCTGGCCGAACAGATGGCGAACCGCGCCGTCGTAGATTTCTTGTTTGCTGAGATATTGCGTCTTCATGTTCTTTCCCCTGACCCCGGGTGTGCACTCGCTGCCGACTCGCTTGATCCGCTTGACTCGCTTTCAACGTTCGGTCTGACATCCGATCCAACATCGCGCGACAGGCCTTCCGTACGACCTATCTTGGTTCAGGATGCACGAGAACCATGGGCCGAAAAAGCACGGGAATGTAAGTCATTTTTACCGTTTGCTTTTTGGCAACGAATCGCCCGCAAAGGTGCGCCAGTCAACGCTTCTCAGGTGTCGTACACCTCACGCCATGGGCGCGTTTTTCGCGCGGGTGATGCGACTTCGCAACAGGGTGTGCGGAGGCCTGCGCGCAGGTGAAGCGTGCGTCGTAGGCGCGGCGCCTACATCCCGATGCTCTCGTCTGCGTGGCCCAGGCAGAAGCCGCGCAGGTCGTGATGCGCGCACATCGGCATCACTTCGTAGCCGGCGGCGCGCAGCAATACCGCGCGCGCGGCCACTTCCACCGGTGGCAAAGCCTGCCCCGTGGCTTGATCACGCACCAGCCGGCCAAGCTCGGCAAACGGCTGGTGCAGCAGATGTTCCAGATCGAGCGAACCGCAGTACCGCATCACATCACCTTCAAACATTGGCGCGGCACGGGGGCACGCGCGTTACATCGATTCGTCGGCCAGTTCGGGCGACACCACCAGCGTCTGGCGCACGCGCGCATAGGCGGCGCGCTGGGCCCAGATGGCGTCCGTCAGCGCGGCGAGCAGCGCATCGCGCGGCAGACTTTGCGGTGCCACGCCGAACTGCGCCTCCACGGTACGTAGAGCCTCCGTCACTTCGCTGCGCCATCGGGCGTCGAGTCGCTGGTTCATGTTGTTGTCGGTCTGGGTCGGGCACGGAGGGTCGGCCGGCTGATGCCCGCTCTGGCCGTGCTGGGAAGGGTTCGGCGGAATGGCTCCCGCTCTTGTCCATGGAGAACGGCACGCAGGACTGAAACTTGACGGCTTTGGCGAGGGGTAAACCGAGGGCCTCCACCAAACGGGCTCCCCCATTCGCGCAGCAACTTCGGCGCGGGCATGTGGCCCAATCGGTTCCGGAACCGACACAAAGATGGAGCCTTAGATGGAGCATGACGTGGCCCGATCCTCCTTACTGCGCCGCCCCATGCTGGCCCTGGCCTGCACACTCGTCTGCCAGTTGGTGGCGCCGACCATCGCCATGGCCGGCGGGCCTGACCCGCGCCAGTACATGCACGGCATCGGTGCGGTGCCGGCCACGACCGTCAACACGTTCAACGTGTTCTTCAGTGCTTCGGGCCTGCCGCCGCGCGGGGCGGACCGCAGTGGAAGCTGGCCGCATGATGTGTACGTTGCGCAATGGCATGCGGACACCGGCACGCTGGACGCACCGCACCTCTTCATCCAGAAGCCCGAGGCGCAGGAGCCGGTGACGGTGGCGCGCAACCGCGCGGGCCACGTGATGGTGTCGTTTGAAGATGGCTGGAATGCGCCGGAAAACGTCACGCAGCGCTATGGCATCTACGACACCGCGCTGCGGCCGATCAAGCCGTATCCGCAGCAGGTAGAGTCGGGCGGGCACTCGGGCCACATCACGGCCGTGGGTGATCGCTTCGTGGTGTTCTATTCCGACGGCTGGGTCAACGGCGGCGGCGTCGACAACCTTGGCAGCGGCAACGGCGTCTACGTCAAGGTGTACGACGGGCACGGCAAGCTGCTGCGCAGTGTCGACGTGGCGCATGACCGCCGCGAGTGGTGGCCCCTCGTGGCAGGTGGTGCCACCCACGCGCTGCTCGTCTGGCAGGAGTTCGTGCCGGGGCAGACGGAGGCCAACCTGAAGATCGCCATTTTCGACCCAGTGAGCGGCCGCATCACCGGCGAGCAGGTCCTGCACAAGCACCTGCAGTACTACACCTACAGCGTGGCGTGGCTGCCGGCAGTGGAGCGCTTTCTGCTGGTGGGTGTGGCAAAGGGCAACGGCTTTGCCGATCTGATCGACAGCGCGGGCAACGTGCGTGCGTCCATCCCGTGCATGCCGGCCACCGTGCGCGAGGCGGGTATCGCCGTCAACCAGCGCACCGCCTATACGCCCGCCGCAGATGGCCGCCTGCTGCAACTGCAGGCGGGGCCGGACGCCCTCACGCTGTCCGGCACGCTGATGAACACCGACGGCAAACCAGTGCACTGGCGGCCGGTGGGCAGCGTCGGCTTGCTGCGCACGTCAGGAGCGCTCGACTGGCTGTCGCTGACGGAAAAAGGGTTGGAACCGCTACGCTTCGACCCCGAGAAGGCCCAGGCGGCCAACGCAGCGGATCAATGCCGCTAGGCCTTCAAGCGCGCGAAGCCAGCACGCGCACCCGCACCAGGCCATTCCACTTTGCGTGAATGGCGTCGGTAATACGCGCAGGTTCAGCGGCCAGCGCGGCCGGCACGATCAGGTCCATCTCGACCACGCCATCCACGTAATGCAGTACGCAGTGGCGCGCATCCAGCGGCGTGCCGGTTGGCAGCAGCGGGGTGAGCACGGCCACCAGCGCATCGCGGTCGGGCAGCGGTAGCGGGTCGGTAGCGATACGCTCGCTGGGGTCTACGTGGATCTGCACATCGAGAACCGCCATCGCGGTATGTGCGGCGAGCGCGTTGGTGCGGGCGCGCACGGCAATCGCGTGGCCTTCGCTCACGGACACACGCGGGTCCACTTCAATATGCGCATCGACAAGGGCCTGGTCGCCCGTGACGCGCGTGCGCAGGTCATGCACGCTGATCACGCCCGGCGTGCCCGCCAGGCTCGCGCGAATGGCCTGCACCTGCGACGGCGGCAGCGCACGGTCCATCAAATCGTTGAGCGCCTCCCAGCCGAAGCGCAGGCCCACGCGGCCGATCATCGCGCCCACCACGCAGGCGGCCACGGGGTCCAGCCAGTGGTAGCCCATCAGGTTGCCGGCCACCCCCACGGCCGCCACCAACGATGAAATCGCGTCCGAGCGCGCATGCCACGCATTGGCGATCAGCATGCGCGAGCCGATCCGTTTGGCCACCGCCAGCATGTACCGAAACAGGCCTTCCTTGGCCACCAGCGCGATCAGCGCCACCACCAGTGCCAGGCCATGCACCGGTGTCGGCCCTTGCGGCGAGCGCAGGCTTTCCACCGCGGCCCAGATCATGCCGGCGCCTGCGCCAATCAGTAGCAACCCAAGCCCTAGCGATGCGGCGTTCTCATAGCGCGCGTGGCCGTACTGGTGATCTTCATCGGGCCCCTTGTGGCTGTTGCGGTTGGCAATGAAGACGATGCCATCGGCAATTAAATCCGACAGCGTATGCAGCCCATCGGCCACCAGACCCTGCGAATGCGACCACAACCCCGCCGCGATCTGCCCCACGGACAGCACGCAATTGACGCCCGCGCTCACGAGCGTGGAGCGCTCGGCGCTCTGCTGGCGTGTGGCGACGGAAGAGGCGATGGGCTGATGGGAGGTCATGGAGATGGGCACGCAGGAAATCGCCAGCATTGTGCCACGCGGTCATGTCGGCCCCGATTTCGGATGCCGGACGGCATAGGCAACATGTTTGGACAAATTTGCACCAGAAGGGCGCAGATAACGCCCTATTAATAAGACTTTTCCGATTTTCGACGCTTGCGGCATCGGCGATTCTCAGCAATGCGGCAAACAGGTTGCCGCACGTTACGCGCTTCCGGAGACCCGTCGACATGCAGCCCCCCATTCAACTCGTCATTGCGGATGACCACCCCGGTGTGGTGGCCGCAGTGCGTCACCTCGTATCGGCCGTTGACGGCTTTGAAGTGGTGGGCGAGGCCGGTGACGCCGACGAGCTGCTCGCCCTGCTTAGCCGCGTGCGCTGCGATATCGCCATCACCGACTACGCCATGCCCGGCAGCCGCTATGGAGACGGCATCGTCATGCTTGAATTCCTCATGCGCCGCCACCCTGACCTGCGCGTCATGGTGCTGACCATGCTCGAGACGCGCGCGCTGATGAGCAACATCCTGCGTGCGGGGGTCAAGGTCATCGTCAGCAAATCGGACGAGCCGCAGCACATTCTCGAGGGCGTGCAGGCGGCGCTGAACAACCGCATCTATCTATCACCGCAGCTCGACGCCAAGCTGATCCGCCGCTTCGAAGCGCCCGAGCCCGACGAAGACGACCCCATCCGCCTGCTGGGCAAGCGCGAACTCGAAGTCCTGCGCATGTACGTCACCGGCAAGACGGTCAGCGAGATTGCCTTGCAGCTCAACCGCAGCGTCAAGACCATCAGCGCGCAAAAGCAGACCGCCATGCGCAAGCTCAAGCTCGATACCGAAGCCGCGCTGTTCGACTTTGCCGTGCGACACGGGCTGCTCGGCCATAGCGAGGTCTGACGCGATGAAAGCGCGCGTCAAGCTCTCTACCCGGGCCCGGCTGCGTATCGGCATCGGTGCGGGGCTGCTCCTGTGCGTGGCTGTGCTGGCCTGGCTGGGCGGCACGCGCAACGCCGATGCGGAAGACGCCGCGCGCACCATCCCGCGTATGGCTTCGTTTCCACCCCGGCTGACCGTGGGTGTGATCGGCGACGCGATGATGCCGCTCGAAGGCGTAGAGGCTGGCCGGCTCAACGGCTTCTCTGGCGACTTGCTCATGCACCTGATTCCGCAGGATCAGGTGCGCGTCGTGCCGCGTGTGTTCACGCGCCGCGACGAATTGCTCAAGGCCGCCTGCCGGGGCGAGGTCGACATCGTGATGAGCGTGGCGCCGCGCTCGCAATACGAGCGCTGCCTTGAATATTCCGCGCCCTACCTCGAGCGCCCCACAGCCGTGGTCGCGCGCAGCGACAACGCGCGGGTAGCACAGAACCCGTTTGCCTCGGGCATGCGCATCGCGGTGGAGCAAGGCTCCTCGCTGGAAGAAGAACTGGCGCACCAGTACCCCACCATTCGCGTGGTCAGCTTTCCCACACCCGCCGATGCGCTGGACGCCGTACTGCAGGACACGGCCGATGCCTACGTGGGCGTGACCTACCCCACCCGCGAATTGCTGTCGCTATCGCGCTATCGGCGCCTCTCGATCGTGCAACTGGTGAACCAGCAGGTCGACGCGCTGCACTTTGCTGCGCCGCGCGATCGCGCCATGCTGATCCGCTATCTCGACCGCCATCTCGCGCAGTTGCCCGACGCCACCATGAGCGAACTGCGCACACGCTGGATCACGCAAGGCGGCGCGAGCAGCGTTGGTCTGCAACTGTCTGCCAGCGAGCGCAGCATGCTGGCGGCGCTGCCGCCGCTGCGCTATGCGGCCGACCCCGACTACATGCCGTACACCTTCAACGAGGCGCGCGGCGACGTGCTCGGCATCCTGCCGGAGTACCAGAGCTATCTTTCGCGCACGCTTGGCCTGCGCTTCGAACGCGTGAGCGTGCGCGATTGGTCTGACGCGCTCGCCAAGGCGCGCAATGGTGAGCTCGACATCCTGCTCGGCATGTCCGACCAGGATTCGCGCCCGCCTGGCTTTACGCTCAGCCAAGCCATCGATGCCACGCCGATGGTGATCGTCGGGCGCAGCGATGCGATCACGGTGGCGTCGTTGTCCGAGCTTTCCGGCAAGACGGTTGCGCTGCCGACGAGCGACACGCTCGCCAACCTGCTGCACCAGAACGTACCGAAGATCCGCATCCTGTCCGCCATCTCCGTCAACGATGCGCTGTCCATGGTGGCGCACGGGGACGCAGACTTCACCATCGTCAATCTGCCGGTGGCCGACGCGCTGATCCGCCATCATTTTCCGGGGGAGCTGAAGGTCACGGGCTCGGCCAATACCGTCGAGAGCATTGGCGTGGGCGTATCGGCCCGCTATGCCACGCTGGTGCCGCTCATCAACCGTGCGCTCTTCGCCATGCCGGAAGGGGAGCAGATCAGCATCCGCAACAAATGGTTGTCGGTCAGCTATCAACTGGGACCGACAGCCTCGGCCGTGCTCACCAGATTCGGGCCGGCGGCGGCGTTGGTGCTGGTGGCATTGGTGGCGCTGTTCATCAAGCAGATGCAGTTGCGTCGGGAAAACCATCAGCGTCGCCTGGCCGAGCAAACCCTGGCGCAGCAATTGAGCTTTCAGCGTGCGCTGATGGAAGCCGTGCCGTTTCCGCTGGTCGCCAAGGACGCCGAGCACCGCTACATGGCCGTGAACGCCGCGTTCTGCAATATGTTCGGCCTGTCGCGCAAGGCGCTGCTGGGCCGCACGCCGCAAGAGCTTGGTCTGTTTTCGGCAGAGAACGTCGCGCACCTGTCGGAGATTAACCAGCACGCGGTGGACCTGAGCGAAAGCACGCGGGAAGAACTGCACATCGTCACGCCTGATGGGCAAGCACGCAATGTGCTGTACTGGATCGAGCCGTTCCACCTGCCCGACGGGCAACCGGCTGGCACCGTGGCATCGCTGGTCGACATCAGCGAGATCCGCGAGGCGCAGGCCCGTGCGGAGCGGCTGGAGCAACGCCTGCGCCAAGTCACCGAGTCGTTGCCCGCGCTGGTCTACCAGTTTGAACTGTGCCCCGGCCAGCCGTTGGGCCGCATGACCTACGTGGCCGGCAAGGCGCACGAAACCCTGGGCGGGCAGCCCGATGATCTGCTGACCTACCTGTCCACGCCCGAGCTGCTGATCCACGAAGACGACCGCGAACGCGTGCTCGAAGCGGTGCACGTCTCCGCTGCGCAACTGACGCCGTTTGACCAGCAGTTCCGACATCTGGGCGACGACAGCTCGATCCGCTGGCTACACGCGCGCTCGATTCCGCAGCGCACATCAGACGGCCGCACGGTCTGGAATGGCTACCTGAGCGATGCCACCGTGGAGCGCGAACAGGCCGACGCGCTGGAAGCCGCCAAGAACGCAGCAGAATCGGCGCTGCTCGCCAAAGACCGCTTCCTGGCCATGATGAGCCATGAAATCCGCACGCCCATGAACGGCGTGCTGGGCCTGGTTGAACTGCTGCAACAGACGCGACTGGAGGGCGAGCAGAAGCAGATGGTGTCGCTGGTGCAGGACTCGGGCCGCGCGCTGCTGCACATCCTGGACGACATCCTCGACTACGCCAAGATCGAAGCCGGGCGCCTGGACATCTCCCCCGTGGATACCGACCTGCGCGAGGTGTTCGACGGCACGGTCGGCCTGCTGGCCAGTCGCGCGCACGAAAAATCGCTCATGGTGCGCGTCGATGTGGCGGCCGACGTGCCAGCCATCGTGTCGGTGGACAGCGTGCGTGTGCGGCAGATTCTGTTCAACCTGCTCTCCAACGCCATCAAGTTCACCGAGCGCGGCAGCGTGCGCGTCACGGCGGAATGCAGCGCCATCGACGCCGACACGGCGCACCTGGCGATCCATGTCAGCGATACGGGCATCGGCATCGCGTCTGACGTGCAGAAGACGCTGTTCGCGCCGTTCGTGCAGGCCGAGCGCTCCACGACACGCCGCTACGGCGGCACCGGGCTGGGTCTGGCCATCTCGCGTCAGCTCGCCGGTCTGATGGGCGGCACGCTATCGATGGACAGCGCCCCCGGCATGGGCACGACCATCACGCTGCGGCTGCCGGTGCCGATCATCAACGCCCGCTACACGCTGCCGCAATTGGCGGGCCGCAGTGTCGCGATCGTGGTGGATGACGTCGCAGACCGACACAGCCTGACGCAATTCGCCATGGCGGCCGGGTTGCGCGCGGCATCGGGGGACGATGCTGACCTGGTATTCAGCACCGCAGCACGCAAACACCCTGGCGCCATCCACGTCACCAGCGAAGTGGGCTACGCCGAGCGCGGCGCGGCGTTGAGCACCAACCCGCTGAGCTGGTACGCCTTCGTGCGCGCCTGCGAGCGCGCCCTGCCGCGGCCAGAAGCCACCCAGGCACCGAGCGCGCCGGCACGCCCCGTGGTGGCCGCGCCCGCCAGCGAAGCGCTGGGCGCACACATCCTGGTGGCGGAAGACCACCCCATCAACCGCGAGCTGATCGCCAAGCAACTGCGATTGCTCGGCTACCGTGTCACGCTGGCCGAAGACGGTGTCGTCGCGCTCGAGCGCCTGCGCGAGGGCCGCTTCGACGCCCTGCTCACCGACTGCCACATGCCGCACATGGACGGCTTCGACCTGGCCCAGCAGATCCGTCAGCAAGAGGCAGAACAGGCCGGGGGCCGCCGCCTGCCCATCGTTGCCATCACCGCCACCACGCTGGCCGAGGAGCACGCCCGCGCCCGGGCTGTCGGCATGGACGCCTGCCTGCTCAAGCCGACCACTCTGGCCACACTGCAAGAAGCATTGTCTGCGCTGTGGACCAACGCACCGCCACCACCCGGCACCGCCCCGGATGCCACAGCGGCGGACGACAACGCCTTCCCAATCTCGCTCGAAGACCTGCGCCGTACCTTGGGCACAGGCCCAGCGGCTGTGAGCCTGGCGCAGGTCTTCCTGTCCTCACTGGACGACGATGCCGAGCGGCTGCGCCCGCTGCTCGACAGCCTCGACCGCCCCGCCCTGCGCAAATGGGTACACCGGACCAGCGGCGCCCTGGCGTTGCTGCGCAGCCCTGTCGTGGATGCCGAGACGGAAGCCTTCCGCCATGCCATCCACGGCGGTACGGACAGCGACATCCGCACCGCCGGTGCCCAAGTTGTCCGGCTGCTCGCGCACATCAGGCAACTGCTGGGCACCCTCAAAACAACGTGCGAGAGCGCTGTGCACCGCACGCAAGTCGCGGATTCGTAAGGAAAATCCGTTTCAAGCGGTGCATGCGCCGCTTCTAGAAGTTCGACTCCAATCGGGCGATTGACTCGCTCGGGCGGCGCCCCCTACGATGACATCGATCAATGTCACATTAAGAGGCGCCCATCATGTGGTGCCCACGGAGACGCCACGTGAACGCACGGTCCGAATTCCATCGCCCCGATCCAAACACCGAGGCCGCCCCCCTGATCGATGTCGCCATCATCGGGACGGGCTTTGCCGGCCTGGGCATGGCGATCCAGCTCAAGCAGCATGGCATCGACAACTTCCTCGTCTTCGAGAAAGCGGGCTCGGTGGGCGGCACGTGGCGTGACAACCACTACCCGGGCTGCGCGTGCGACGTGCAATCGCACCTGTACTCGTTTTCGTTCGCGCCGAATCCGGACTGGTCGCGCATGTATTCGCCGCAGCCGGAAATCCGCGCATATCTGGAGCGCTGCACCGATGACTTTGGCGTGCGCCCACACGTGCGCTTTCACCATGAGCTGGCGCGCGCGGCGTTCGACGATGCCGCCGGCGTGTGGAACCTCGACATGGCCGACGGCCGCCGCTACCGCGCCCGCACGCTCATCTCGGGCATGGGCGGGCTGAGCCGTCCGGCGTGGCCGAACATTCCCGGCATCGAAACCTTCCAGGGCAAGGCCTTCCATTCGCAGCTGTGGGAACACGACTACGACCTGCGTGGCAAACGCGTCGCCGTGATCGGCACGGGCGCATCGGCCATTCAGTTTGTTCCGCAGATCGCGCCCAAGGCCGGCCGCGTTGACCTGTACCAGCGCACCCCGCCGTGGATCCTGCCCAAACCCGACCGCAAGGTATCGCGCGCCGAGCACTGGTTGTTCCGCCACCTGCCCTTCACGCAAAAGCTGATGCGCACCAGCATCTACTGGATGCTCGAATCGCGCGTGCTCGGCTTCGTGGTGCACCCCAAGCTGATGAAGGCGGTCGAGCGTATGGCGCGCGGCCACATCAAGCGCCGCATTGCGGACCCGGAACTGCGCAAGAAGGTCACGCCCGACTACACCATCGGCTGCAAGCGCATCCTGATCTCGAACGACTACTACCCGGCGCTCACGCGCGAGAACGTCGACGTCATCACCACCGGCATCGCGCGTGTTGAGCCCAACGCCATCGTCACCACCGACGGCACGCGGCGCGAAGTCGATTGCCTGATCTTCGGCACGGGCTTCCACGCCACCGACCCTTTCCCGCGTGGCGTGCTGCTCGGTGCCCAAGGCGTAGACATCGTGGATGCGTGGGACAAGCGCGGCGCCGAGGCCTACCTGGGCACCACGGTGTCGGGCTTCCCGAATTTCTTCATGGTGGTGGGCCCGAACACGGGGCTCGGCCACTCGTCGATGGTGTTCATGATCGAGTCGCAGGTGGCGTACATCGTCGACGCGCTCAAGTCGATGCGTGCGCACAACGTCGCGACGATTGACGTGCGTCTTGATGTGCAGCGCCGTTTCAACGACGGCATCCAGAAGCGTCTCTCGAACGCGATCTGGTCGGCCGGTGGCTGCGTGAGCTGGTACCTCGATCCGAAGACCGGCAAGAACACCACGCTGTGGCCGGGATTCACGTGGCAATTCCGCCGCGCCACCGCGCATTTCCGGCTGGCCGATTACCGCACGCGCCCGATGCCGGTGCCCAAGAGCGTGCCGCTGCGCGTGCCTGCCCGCACGGTGCCAGCCGCGGCCCAGAACACCTCAAACGAAGAAGCGCTCGACCGTGTTTAAGACACCACCACGCATGCCTTGCCGCCAAGCCAAGCGCCGCGATGGTTTGGCCGTTTCCTGCCCTAGATGGCGCCTTGAATTTCTGTTGCAGGGAGGAAAAAGAAGGGAGGCTTGTCTGAGCGCAGCGAGTTTGCCTCCCTTCCCTCCCTGCGACAGAAATTCAAGGGATGGGTCGCCATCTCGGGCGCGCTTTTCTTTGCTTCCTTTCTTTGGCAAGACAAAGAAAGTGAGTCAGCCCCGGCAGGGGATGAAACAAGAGATGCACCACCAGCGCATAGCAAGCAAAAAGTTCAGGAGACCACGCCAATGAAGTCATTCAACAACCAGGTCGCCGCCATCACCGGTGCAGCATCGGGCATGGGCCGCGCGCTGGCACTGCAGTTGGCACGCGAGGGCTGCCACCTCGCCCTGGCCGATCGCAATGAAGCCGCACTCGCACAGACGCTGCAATTGGTACGCGCGCATGAAGGCGACCGCATCCGCGTGACCACGCACGCCGTCGATGTAGCCGACCGCGCCGCCGTCTACCGCTGGGCCGAAGAAGCACACGCTATTCACGGCAAGGTCAACCTGATCTTCAACAACGCGGGCGTGGCGCTGTCCAGCACGATCGAAGGCATGGACGACGACGAGCTGGCCTGGATCATGAACATCAACTTCTGGGGCGTCGTGCACGGCACCAAGGCGTTCCTGCCATTGCTCAAAGCCACAGGCGATGGACACATCATCAACACATCGAGCATCTTCGGGATCTTCGCGCAGCCCGGCATGGGCGCCTACAACGCCAGCAAGTACGCCGTGCGCGGCTATACCGAAGCGCTGCGCCAGGAACTTGACCTGATGAACTGCGGCGTCTCTGCCACCTGCGTGCACCCCGGCGGCATCAAGACCAACATTGCCAAGTCGAGCCGCGTGTCGCCGAGCATGAACGGCTTCCTGGTGCGCGACGAGCAGCAGGGCAAGGCCGAGTTCGAGAAGTTCTTCATCACCAGCGCCGAGAAGGCGGCGAGTGTGATTCTCGACGGTGTGCGCAAGAACAAGCGCCGCGTGCTGATCGGCCCCGACGCTCACGCCGCCGACGTGATGGCCCGCGTGCTGCCCGCCGCTTATCAGGCGCTGGTCGTGCGCGAAGCCCGCCGCACGCGCAAGAAGAGCCTGCGCGACGACACCGCGCCCGCTACCGCACGCGCCAAGTAGGAGGCCGCCGATGAACCCGGCCACCACCGCTGAACTTGAACAATTCGCCAGCCCCCCGCGCGCGAACCTGCTCAACGTCGCCCGCGCGATGCTGCGCCCCGGCCGCATCGGCCTGCGCAGCATCGGGCGCGACGTGCTGATCGCCCGTTACGCCAAGCCCCAATCGCGCTACCTGCCGTTGATGGGCACGCGCGTGCATTACACCGATGAGGGCGCCGCCAACGCAGAAGGCACGCTGTTACTCATCCACGGCTTTGGCGCGTCGCTGCACACGTGGGACGGTGTGCTGCCGCAGCTCACGCGCCGCTACCGCGTGATCCGGCTCGACCTGCCGCCGTTCGGCATCACCGGCCCGCTGCGCGATGCGCAAGGCCGCCCGCGCACGATGGAGCTACCGCTGTACCGCGACTTCATCGACGCGTTTGTCGACACGCTCGGCCTGTCGAAGCTCACGCTGATCGGCAACTCGCTCGGCGGCATGGTGTCGTGGGACTTTGCGGTGCGGCATCCGGGCCGCGTGGAGAAGCTCGTGCTGATCGACTCGGCCGGCTTCCCGATGAAGCTGCCGATCTACATCGATCTGTTCAACCACCTCGCCGTGCGGCTGACCTCGCCGTGGATGCTGCCCGAAGGCATCATCCGCGCCGCCACGCGCGATGTGTATGGCGACCCGTCGCGCGTGTCCGAACCCACGCTGCGCCGCTACACCGATTTCTTTTATGCCGACGGTGCCCGCCAGGCCATCGGCCAGATGGTGCCGAAGTTCCGCTTTGACGATGTCGATACCAGCGGGCTGGCCGCTATCCGCGTGCCGACGCTCATCCTGTGGGGCCAGCGCGACCGGTGGATCCCGCCCGCGCACGCCGGTGAATTTGCCCGCCGCATTCGGGGTGCCACGCTGCGCATGTATCCGGCGCTCGGCCATATCCCGATGGAGGAAGACCCCGTACGCGTGGGGACCGACCTCTGTGCATTCCTAGACCAGGGCCGCGCAGCAGCGCACCTTGCAGAAACCACATACCAGGAGAACCGCCCATGATGCCAGTCCGCCGCGACGTGCATCCTCACCTGCCGGCTGATCGCATCAGCAACTGGCACGAGCGAGGCACGCATGTCACCCACTTCCTGAACGCGCTGTCGATCTTCTTCCCCACCGGCGAGCGCTTCTTCATGGACAGCGTGCGCAACTACCGCCATCTGGTGACCGACCCCGAACTCAAGCAGGCCGTGGCCGGCTTCATCGGCCAGGAGGCCATGCATACGCGTGAGCACGTGCTGTACAACGACCTACTCGACCGCGCCGGCCTGCCTGCCACGCGCATCGACCGCTTTGTTGGCAAGTTCCTCAACGTGCTGCGCAAGTACACGCCCAAGTCGCACCAGTTGGCCGTGACCGTAGCACTGGAGCACTACACCGCCATGCTGGCCGGGCAGGTGCTCGCCCATGAGGATGGCCTGGGACGCAACTCCCAACCCGGCTATCGTCAGGTCTGGCTGTGGCACGCCATGGAAGAGACCGAGCACAAGGCGGTCAGCTACGACGTGTGGAACCTCGCCATCAAGCCGGGGCTGCGTCGCTACATCCTGCGCACCTCGACGATGCTGCTGACGACCCTCACGTTCTGGGCGATGGTGTTCTACGTGCACCTGCGGCTGATCTTTGCCGACCGCACCATCAAGCACAAATTCCTCGGCCTGGGCAAAGCGTTCCACTATTTGTGGATCTACCCGGCGCCGCTGCGCAAGATCATTCCGGAGTTCCTCGATTTCTTCCGGCCGTCGTTCCACCCGTGGGATGAGGACAACCGTGCAGCACTCGAACGCCTGCCCAAGCTGATCTCGGAGATCGAAGCGTATGCCGCCGCCAATGGCGAAGCGCCGTCGCCATCGATCCGCCGCAAGTTGTCAGCAGCCGGTGCAGCCGGATCCTGAACAGGCATTCAAAACGCCTGCCGTCGTTGCCAATCGCGGCGGCATCGGGATCAAACTAGAAATAGAGAAAGCGCGCCCCACGCATGGGCGCGCCGGAGACACTAACCCTTGTCCGACGCGGGCGGCGGGCCCGACGGTTCGTGCATGTGCTCGATGACTTGCGCCACGCGATCGCCCAGGTACTTGTTGGCGGCGGTTTCGAGCGCGCGCATGAGTTCGGCTTCGACCGCCACCAGCGCCAGCGGACGGATGCGCCAGATCACGTCGACCAGACGCGGCACGTCTTCGACCGGCGGCAAGTCGCTGCCGTACTTGTCGAGTTCGCGCACGACCATGGAGACTAGGTCATCGGCCACCGCCTGCGTATGCGGCCGGGCGCGCTCGATGATGTCGAGCACTTCGACGAGCGAGAAACCGGCCTTGGCCATCTGCGCACCGGCCATCAGCGCCTTCGGGCTGCGCGCCAGATAGCCGAGGCCATCGGGTTCGAGCAGACCGAGCGAGATGGCCCGCGCCAGCGCCTGACGCGACATGGATTTGCCGAACAACTTGGCCAGCGCCAGCAGCGAGTAGTGCTTGGGGGACTCGTCCGACCACGGGCTGGCGATGGCGGATTCGAGCCCGAGGATGGAGCGCAGGTCGTGGCCCTCGACAATGGCCTTGAGCAGTTCCTGGATGTTGGCGAGCGTGTAGCCGCGCGCCAACAGGTGATTGATGAGCTTGAGCCGTCCGAGATGCACCTGCGTGTAGATGCCGACGCGGCCGCGCCGCTCGGGCGGGTCGATCAGGCCGCGGTCCTGGTATGAGCGGACGTTGCGGACGGTGGTGTCGGCTGCGCGCGCGAGTTCGTCGATGGTGAACTCGCGGGCAGACGGAGCGGTGGGTGAACCGGCATCGCCGGTGGATTTGCGGGCGGGCATGGAAAAAATTCTACACGAGCGCGGCAAACGACCGCGCCAGTCGCCGGGTGGTTTCCGGCCTCTCACGACGAGGAGACCGTCGATGTGGGATTCGGTGTTGCGTTTGCGTTGGCTGCGAGTGGATGCTGATGGTGCATCCCCTGTTTCGTCCCCTGCCGGGGCCGACTCCCTTTCTTTGTCTTGCCAAAGAAAGGAAGCAAAGAAAGGCGCGCCCGAGATGGCGACCTCCCCTTGGATTTGTGTCACGGGGAGGGAGGGGAGGCAAACTCGCTGCGCTCAGACAAGCCTCCCCTCTTTTTCCTCCCCGCGACAAAAATCCAAGGCGCCATCTAGGGCAGGGTACGGCCAAACCGTCGCGGTGCAGGCGCGGGCGGCGTGGTTTCGGGCTGCTGGCGCGTTGATGGCTGCGTTGTTGTTGCAAAGCTGCGCCAGTGCGGGTGACAACCACGGCGGTATCGAGGCGGAGAAGGCCAAGCAGCTTGAAGACGCCCGGGCGCAGGCGCGCGCGCCATTCCAGTCCGGTGGACTTGCCACGCGCGAGGTGCGGGCCGTCACGCTGCGCGATTCCGGGCAGCCCGATGCCATCTCGTACTTGCGCCATGTGGATTTCCGTTTTGACGGCGGCGTCGGCTTCGTGATCGACCAGCTCGCGCTGCGCATGGTGCCGCGCCAGGCGGGTGATCCGGTCTGGCTTGATGACGTGTCGTCGTACACGCTGCAGCCCGAGAGCGGCAACGTGCGAGTCACGGCCGAGAGCATGGCCGCGCTGTTCAACACCGTGGTGTTCGCACGTGGTCCGAACAGTGACCCGCCGCTGCGCAACTTCAGCTTCACGCTCGACGACGGCACGCTCGACATGCGCGCCGAGATGCGCCGCCGCGGCGCATGGGTGCCGATCGAGCTGCGTGGCCCGTTGGTGCTGCGCGATGCGCAGACCCTCGTGTTCCGGCCCAACGTCGTCAAGGTGCGCGGGCAGGATGCCAGCGCGTTGATGGGCGCCGCGCATATCGAGTTGGCCGATCTGCTGCCGGTATCCACGCCCGCGGTGCAACTTGCCGGCAGCGAGATCGTCATGCAGGTGCCCAAGCTATTTCCGCCGCCAGCGCTGGACCTGAAGCTCTCCGCCATCCGCGTCACACGCGATGGGCTGTTCATGCAGATCGGGGATGGCAACCCGCAGATGCCGCCGCTGGCCAATGCCTCCGACGCGCAGCGCCCCTACATCCTCTTTCGTGGCGGCGACATTCGCTTCATGCGCTCGATGCCGATGAATGCGCGCATCGATATCGTCGTGGCCGATCCGGCGAAGCCGTTCGTGTTCAACCTGTATCGCTATCGGGATCAGCTCGTGGCAGGGTCGCTGCGTTTCTCGCCGGATGGGGGTATCCGCGTGCTGATGCCGTCGTTCGACACGCTGACCGCGAAAGCGGCCAAGCCCGCCGTGCAACTCGCCAAGAGGACCGCGCCATGATCGCCCCCGCCTTCGCTTTTGCCGTGTTGATGCTGCGCCTGGCGCTGGTCGCGCTTGGGTTGGCTGGCCTCATGGCCAGCGCACTATCCCGCGCCGCCGAACCGCCCATGGCCGGCGCCCAGCGCAAGGCGTTGAGCCCGGTCCGCCAGCAGTGGATGCAACGCTGCGACCCAAGCTCTGGCGCCGCCAACGCAAGCGATGCCGCCACGCCGCGCAACTCCGGCACCGCGCCGCCCGTGGTGCAGATGCGCGACGTGGATTTCCGCATCACCGGCAGCATCGGCTTCCACGTTCACCAACTCACCGCGCAGCTCGTGCCACATACGCCGGGCCAAGCCGTCGACATGGACGACCCCGGCCAGTTCGACATCCGTATTCTCGGCGGGGAAGTCACGGTGCCCAAGGATTCGCTGGATGCGCTGTTCAACACCTATTTGCTCGACTACTCGCCGCGCTCGCTCAATGCGCTGTCGCTTACGCCGGGCGATGGCGTGCTCGATGTATCGGGCGGGCTCAAGCTGCGCAATCACTTTCCCGGCGTATGGCTGCCGTTCGGCATGCGCGGCACCCTGCAGCTCAAGGAATCGCGCTACCTCGTCTACACGCCCACCGAGGCGCGCGTGACGGGCATCCAGACGCTCGCGTTGCTCAAGGCGATGGGGTTGCAGTTATCGCAGCTCGCGCCGCTGGATCGGCCCGGCGCCAAGCTCGAAGGCAACGACATGGTGCTGGACCAATACACGGTGTTCCCGCCGCCGCGCCTCGTCGGCCAGATGAAGACAGCGCGCGTGACGCCCGATGGGCTGGTGCTCGGTTTCGGCCCGGCGCCGGCTGCGTGCGCACCCGCCCCGACCACTGCCGCCAGCCGCATCTGGATCCAGTCCGGCGATCTGAAGATGTACAACGTGCTGGTCACCAACAGCCGGGTGCTCGTGACGGACACATCGACGAAAGGGCCGCTGCGTTTCGATCTCTACCACTACCGCGAAGCCGCAGCGCGCGGCACCACGCGCATGGATGCAGACGGCACGCTGCGCGTGGACTTAGCCCCCGCCGCCGCCGTGCAATAACGCTGCAGCCCTACTTCTGACAGACCGCGCGCAGTACGGCTTCGCCTTCGGAATTGGGTACCACGGCCTCCCAACGCGGGCCGTCGATGTTGCGGGCCAGCACGGTGGCGTGCTGGCTGTCCTGGATCAGCGCGCTGACCGGCAGGATGCGATCGTTCTTGCAGTCGTAAACCGACGTGCGTGAATCGTATTGATACGCCTTACCGTTGGCGAGCTTGCGTGGCGCGTCGTAGGCATCGCGCGAGGTGGCGCGTACCGTGCCGTCGTTGTTGCGCTCGATGGAATCCTTGTCCAAGTAGAGCGTGCCGGCATTGTCGGCCAAGGGGGTCAGCTTCACCCAGTTGTCGGCGGCCATGGCCGCTGCACTGCAAGTTATCAGGGCGCATATCGCCCCGCATGTTGCCCCGCGTGTTGCCCAATTGGCCACTGTTGTTCGATTCCTTCGCATGGCTACCTCCGTTCGGATCATCCTGGGCACGTGCGGGCGACGACAGCGCCGCTGCATCGGACTCCGCACATCAGAAAACAGACTAGCAATCGGTATGCCGCGCTTGCAATGTTGCGTTGATAGGCAGCAAAAAGCCCGCACGGGGCGGGCTTCTTCAGGCGGGGCGTAACGACTTACTTGGCGGCGGCTGCCATGTAGTCGACGGCGGCTTTGACATCGTCGTCCGAGCCGGCGTAGGTGCCCTTGGGCGGCATTGCGCCCTTGCCGTGCAGTGCGATGTCGTACATCTTGGCTTTGCCTTCGGCAATGCGCGGCGCCCAGGCGGCCTTGTCGCCAAACTTCGGCGCGCCAGCCACCCCGGCGGCGTGGCACATCTGGCAGGTCGAGTCGTAGACCTTCTTGCCGACATCGCCCGTGGAAGCCTGCGGAGCCGCGGCTGCAGCAGGCGCTGCCGGGGCAGCCGCTGCGGGAGCGGGAGCGGGGGCAGCGGCCGATGCGGCAGGCGCAGCAGCCTCCGTTGCCGGTGCGGCAGCCGGTGCCGCCGCGCCACCTGCCGGCGCGGCCGGCTCTTGGAGCTTGCCGCCACCGGAGTTCGCCATATAGACGATGGCGCGTTCGATTTCGTAGTCGCTCACATCATCCGGCGACGTGCCGCCACGTGCGGGCATACCGCCCTTGCCAGCCAGCGCCACCTTGGTCATGCCGTCCAGGCCTTGCGACAGGCGCGGGCCCCAGCTTGCCGCGTCACCAAACTTGGGGGCGCCGGCCACACCGGCCGCGTGGCAGGTTGCGCAGACTTCCTTATAGAGTTGCTCGCCGGTCTTGAAAACGCGCGGCGCATTCGGGTCTTTCAGTTCGAGGTGCGCAACCGGCTTGATGCGGTCGTTGGCAGCCTCTTCCGATGTGCTGGAGCTGCCGGCGCCTTCCTTGGCGCCCAGGCCAACATAATTGGCCAGCAAAATGATGACGAGAATCGGGACGACAAACGCGGCAACCACCGCGATGATCAACTGCTTCGGGGTCTTGATCAGGGGCTCGTGTTCGTCGTGTTGCGCGTCGCTCATGCTCAACTCTCAGGATGGTGGAACCGCTCTCGGGAGGCCTCCGAGCGCCACCGGCATGAGTCACGAGCTCTGCCGACAGTGCGTGGGGCCACGTTGGGTCACGATGAGGGCAGGAAGACCCGGGCAATCGCCGCTTGCTGATTGCCGATTGGCCCAAACAGACCTGTCCCCGCATTATTTCTTGGCAAATGTCGGGCGATTATAGCCGCAATGCCTAGGCCATTGACACGCGGGAGAGCCCTAGGCAGCGCTTTTCGACCTGGGTCAAAAACCCCTGAAAACGGCGTTGCGCCGCGCGCCGTCACCTGGGCGCAATGGACGCCCGGCGACAAATACGCTATTCTGCGGGGCTTCCTTTCGGCACGTTCTGTGCCGACATGCGCCCGTAGCTCAATGGATAGAGTACTGCCCTCCGAAGGCAGGGGTTGCTGGTTCGATCCCAGCCGGGCGCGCCAAGAATCCACGTTTTGAGGCGTTTTGGGGACGTTCCTGCGCCCGAACTGCAGGGTCCGCAACATGCGGTTCCGCTGTCCAACACGGCCCCGCGCAGTCACACGCCCCTTGCCCGATCAGGAGTCAAGCAGTGAGCCGTTACTGGAGCGATGTGGTTCAGCAACTTGTGCCGTATGTGCCGGGCGAACAGCCGGCGCTAGCACACCCCATCAAGCTGAACACCAACGAAAATCCCTATCCACCATCGCCGCGCGTGGTCGCAGCCATTGCGCATGAGTTGGGCGCGACCGGCGACAGCCTGCGTCGCTATCCCGACCCGCTGTCGCGTCGGTTGCGCGAAACAGTGGCGGCCCATCACGGCCTGAAACCCGAACAGGTCTTTGCCGGCAACGGCTCGGACGAAGTGCTCGCACACGTGTTTCAGGCGCTGCTCAAGCACGACAAACCGCTGCGCTTTCCCGACATCTCGTACAGCTTCTACCCGACCTACGCGCGCCTGTACGGCGTGCCGTGTGAAGTGGTACCGCTGGCAGACGACTTCTCCATCAATGCCGACGATTACCTCGGCGATGCGGGCGGCGTCCTGTTTCCCAACCCGAATGCCCCCACCGGGCGCGCCCTCCCCCTGGCGGACATCGAGCGCATCGTCGCGGCCAATCCGTCGTCGGTGGTCGTGATCGACGAGGCGTACGTCGATTTCGGTGCGCAGTCGGCCATCGCGCTGATCGACCGCTATCCGAACCTGCTCGTCGTGCACACGACGTCCAAGTCGCGTTCGCTTGCAGGGATGCGCGTGGGCTTTGCGTTTGGCCACGCCGCGCTCATCGAGGCGCTCAACCGGGTGAAAGACAGCTTCAACTCGTATCCGCTGGATCGCCTCGCCCAGGCTGCCGCCCAGGCCGCTTACGAAGACGACGCGTATTTCCGTGCCACATGCCAGCGTGTCGGTGCGACCCGCGAACGGCTGACGCAAAGCCTCCGGGCACTGGGATTCGATGTCGTGCCATCGGCGGCGAACTTCATCTTCGCGCGACATCCGGCGCACGACGCGGCCACGCTCGCGGCGCATCTCAAAGCGCAGGAGATCTTCGTGCGCCACTTCAAGCTGCCACGCATCGACCAGCATTTGCGCATCACCGTGGGTACCAATGACGAATGTGACGCGTTGATTGGGGCATTGCGCACGCTGCTGGCCTGACCCTGCGGCAAATTGTCATCGACCGCCGGCCGGATGGGGGATGGCCAACGCGATCGCACGCGGCTTGCCTCCATCGAATGTGCGCGATTGCTGCATCCAGGTATGGGGAACATTGACCGCGCGCAGATGCTGGCGGGCGATTGCTGTGCCAGAATGCACGAGCGGAAAGCGGCGCGCCGACGCCGTCCGTAGTCCCCCAGGGCGAGCCGGTGTTTGGCACGGGCGCGGCACGGGACGCCACACAACACACTCCCACAAAAGGAATCAGCATGTCCAATCGTCGTCAATTCCTGAAGAGCATCCCCATCGTGGCCGCCGCAGGCGCCGTCATGTCGATGTCGGATCTGGCACTGGCAGCACCGCTGGTTGCTGAAAGCGACCCGCAAGCCAAAGCCCTGGGCTACGTGGCCGACACCACCAAGGCCGACAAGGCCAAGTTCCCCAAGCACACGCCGGATCAGCACTGCGGCAACTGCGCCCTGTACCAGGGTGGTACCGCCGCACAAGGCGGCTGCCCGCTGTTTGCCGGCAAGGATGTCGCCAACAAGGGCTGGTGCAGCGCCTGGGCGAAGAAGGCCTAAGCGGTATCGCGGCTTCGCGCCCAAGCAAAACGGACCCTGCGGGGTCCGTTTTTCATGGTCGCTCGCTCTACAATGCGAGCCATGCCGTTCACATTCACGCCCACCGTCCTCGTCATCGATGACGAGCCGCACATCCGCCGCTTCGTCCGCGCTGCGTTGGAGGAAGAAGGCTGCGAAGTCCATGAAGCCGATCGCATTGAGCGCGGCCTGATCGAAGCGGGCACGCGCCAGCCCGATGCGGTGATCCTCGACCTTGGCCTGCCCGATGGCGACGGCATGCAGTTGATCCGCGAGCTGCGCACGTGGACGGAGGTGCCGGTGCTGGTGCTCTCCGCCCGCGTGGACGAGCGCGACAAGATCGCCGCCCTCGATGCCGGCGCCGACGACTACCTCACCAAACCCTTCGGCGTGGGCGAGCTGATTGCGCGCTTGCGCGTCCTGCTGCGGCGACACGCCAAGCGCGGCGAGGACGGCGGCAGCGTCATCCGCTTCGGCGAGGTGGAAGTCGACCTGGCGCGCCGTCTGGTCACGCGCAACGGCGAAGCGATACACCTCACGCCCATCGAGTATCGGCTGCTGGCCGTGCTGCTCGGCCGGCGCGGCACGGTAATGACGCATCGCGAGTTGCTGCGCGAAGTCTGGGGCCCCGCGCACTCCGACAGCAGCCACTATCTGCGTATCTACATGGGCCACCTGCGCCACAAGCTTGAACGCGATCCGGCGCGGCCCGAGCATCTGCTGACCGAAGTCGGTGTCGGCTACCGCTTCACCGCTTAAATCCGCATCAGCGCCGGCTCACTGCTCCTTGATACCAGCGGCGCGCACGATGCGGCCGTTGCTGTCGTATTCCGCGCGGATGGCGGCGGCGAACTGCTGCGGCGTGCCGCCCACCGGCACCACGGCGGCTTGCGTAAGCCGATCGCGCAGGTCAGGCGCGGACAGCGCCTTGTTGATCTCCGCGTTCAACCGTGTGATGACCGGTGCGGGCGTCTTGGCCGGCGCGAATACACCGAACGTCGACGCCATATTGGCCTTGGCATAACCCAGCTCGGTGAAGGTGGGCACGTTGGGCAGCGCGTCCAGACGGTGCGGCGCGCCCACGGCGAGCGGGCGCAACTTGCCACTGGTGATGTGCTGCATCAGCGTGGGGCCGACGTTGGTCGACATCACCTCCACTTGGCCACCCAGGGCATCCGTCAGTTGCTGACCACCGCCCTTGTACGGGATCAGCGTGATGTCCACGCGCGCCTGCGCCTTGACCTGCTCCAGCGCCAAGTGCCCCACCGTGCCAACGCCCGACGTCGACCAGCGGATCGAGCCCGGCTTGGTGCGCGACTGGCTCAGCATGTCGGCAAAGCTCTTGCCGGTGAACGACGGCGTGCCCAGCAGGATCATCGGTGCGTACATGACGTTGGCCACGGGCGCGATGTCTTTGAGCGGCTCGTACGGCAGCTTGCCGAAATAGGGGTTGAGCGTGAGCGGGCTCACAGAAGAAAAGCCCAGTGTGTAGCCGTCGGGCGCCGCTTTGGCCACCGCGTCCATGCCGATGCTGCCACCAGCGCCGGCGCGGTTTTCCACCACCACCGGCTGGCCGAGCTGGGCGGAAAGCTTCTCGCCCAGCGCGCGCGCCACGTTGTCGGAAATACCACCGGTCGGGTACGCGACGATGATATGGATCGGCTTGGCAGGGTAGTCCTGCGCCTGGGCAGGCATGAAACCCACGGTCAGTAGCGCGGCAACGGTAATCAGCGCGCGACGGGAAGTACGTGCAAAACGCATAGCTCAGCAGTCAGAGAAGACACAGATGCTGACATTGTAGGCGGATGCCAAGGCAAGCTCGCAGGCAAAAGAAAAGGCGCCCGAAGGCGCCTTTCCGTTCCCAATCGAGTGACAGCGTCGATTAGAAGATGTGGCGGATACCCACGCCAACGCTGGTCTGGTTCGACTTGCCGGTGCCGGTCGTGTTGCCGCCGCCCGACAGTTCCGGCAGAGCTGCGTCCTTGACCTTGTTGTAGTCGACCGTGCCATACACTTGCGTGCGCTTGGACAGGGCGTACTCGGCCAGCAGAACGCCGGTGTAGCGCTTGCCGTCGTTGCCGGCGGTCAGTGCTGCGTTGCTGATGCTGTCGTAGTAGAACGCGCCCGTCAGAGCCAGTGCCGGGGTGATGTTGTACGTCACACCCAGGATGCCAACGTGGTCACGACGCTTCGTGGCGCCCGGGGTCAGGCCAGCACCCGTGGTGGCGTTGCCGTAGATGTTCAGGCCGAAGGCGCTGCCGCCAACGCAGTTCGACGAGCTGTTCACGCAACCCGTGGCGTCGCTGCTGTCGATGTAGCCAGCGAACAGCTTGGCTGCGGCGATGGTGTAGTTACCACCGATACCCCACACGGTTTGCTTGTTGCCAGCAACATCCTTGTGCTGCTGTGCGAAGGCACCGATGTAGGCCGGGCCGAATTCATAGGCCACCGTGCCGCCGACGTACGAGTTCTGGCTCGTGCTGCCTGCCACTTCGCCGAAGCCATAAGCCAGGCCAACCGACAGACCGCTCCACTTGCCTTCGTACTTCAGCATGTTGGATTCACGCAGGCCGGTCAGGCCGTAGTACATCCACGAGTTGCCGTCATAGTTACCCACGCCCAGCGGGTCGAAATTGCCACCGGTCGTGAAGCCGAAGTTGTATTGACGGCCCAGCGTGATGGTGCCCAGGTCCTTGTTGGACAGGCCCACGAACGATTGACGATTGAACAGCGTACCCGAGCTGCTCATCTTGCCCGAGTCGGAGTTGAAGCCGCTTTCCAGCACGAACAGCGCCTTGTTACCGCCACCCAGGTCTTCCGAGCCCTTCAGGCCCCAGCGGCTGTTGGACACAGCACCGCTTTCCATCTGCGTCACGCTGTTGCCAGCTTGGTTCGCGTTGTTGATGTAGTGAATGCTGGTATCGACAATACCGTACAGCGTCACGCTCGATTGGGCATAGGCCGAACCTGCGAACAGGGCGCCGACTGCAACCAGAATGGCAGACTTTTTCATGTGGGCTCGTAAATAAAAAGTTGTCTCAAACCGCCCGCCCCCGTGTGCATGAGGTTGGGCTCCTCCGTTCCTTTACTTCCGTGTCGGAAGTGCCGCGCAAATTTAACAAAAGCCCTTATGGCGGGCAAAGCAATTCACAGAATCGTTCTGCGAAGTGTGGTAAGCGCGCATCGCTTTTCGTGCACCGCACCAGACCGGCCTCCGACAAGGCTTGCCGGCTCGTTGCGCCCTGCTGTGGTGCATCAATGCTGGGGTAGCGCCCCAAACATCCTGCTGATTAAGCAAAAAGGTGAAGCGGCCGACCGCGCCATTACGCCAGCGAGGCGCTTTTTGGCGCGATTCACGCTGGCCCGCATCATTTCGGCGCCGACAACAAACCGTTCGTCGCACCACCGTGGATACGCCATGCCCCCTGACCTAGGCTGTAGACCGTGGCAGGACATCACAAGACCACGCTTAAAAAAACAGCACCGAAAATCAGTTGAAGAAGGAGTTCGCCATGCGACTCAAGCAGATTGGAATGGCCGCGCTGTTGGCGGCTAGCGCCCTGGCGGCGGGCAGCGCTTGGGCGCAGGCCAGCCGCGTGGAAGTGTTCGGCCAGGCCGCACGGGCCGAGCGTTTTGACGTGTATAGCGACGGTGCCCGCACCGGACGTTTCGATACGTATACAGAAGGCGCGCGCAGCGGGCGGTTTGATCCGTACGCAGAAGGCATGCGCACTGACCCTGCCGGCCGCGCGCGTGAAGGCGGCGGCGCAGTCTAGGGTATCCGGTGCCAAATTGGGGCATTGACCCAGGCAACCGCATTTACCGGTTACGGGCCGGTCTCCAGGCACCTCCGTTCCCGCCTTTGGCCCACTCAGGCCCCGCTGGTATTGCGCCAGCGGGGCTTTTTCATGCGCGGGCCGGATCCATCAAATGAGTTTATCCAGCGTGATTGGCAATTCGCGCACGCGCCGGCCGGTGGCGTGATAGACCGCGTTGGCGATGGCAGCGGGCACCCCGGTGATGCCAATCTCGCCTATGCCCTTGGCGCCCAGCGGGTTGATATGCGGGTCCATCTCATCGAGCACGAGGATGTCGATGTCGGGCACATCAGCGTTGACGGGCACGTGGTACTCCGCCAGGTTGTTGTTGACGATGCGGCCGTAGCGCGGGTCGAGCAGACTCTCTTCGAATAACGCCATGCCCATGCCCCAGACGATGCCGCCCATGAGTTGGCTACGGCCCGTCTTGGCGTTGAGCAACCGCCCCACCCCATAACTCCCCACGATGCGCGAGAGGCGGATCACGCCCAAGTCCGCATCGACGTGCACTTCGGCAAACACCGCGCCAAACGAGTGCATCGAGAACTTCTGCTTCTCTTCGCCGGGCTGCACCTTGGCGGTCGCCTCGATTGGCCGGCCGTGGCGCGCGACGACGGCAGCCACCGGCTCGCGCACACCGCTGCGGGCACTCAAAACGCCATCGGTCACGGTGATGTCGCCAGCAGCCAGCCCATGCAGCGGCGAACTTGCATCGGCAATGGCCGCGGCAATCAACGCATCGCGCGCCTGGGCGCCGGCGGCCTGCACGGCGGGCGACACGCTGGCGGCGCTCTGCGAGCCGCCCGAGACCGGTGCCTCGGGCATGCGCGTGTCGCCCAGGCTGAAGTGCACGCGCGCGACGGGCATGCCCATGGCATCCGCCGCCACCTGCGTCATCACCGTGTAGGTGCCGGTGCCAAGATCCTGCGAGCCGGATTCAACCTGCGCGCTGCCGTCCGGCAGGTAGCGCGCGGTGGCGCCGGCCGGGCTGCGATTGGCGGGATACGTGGCCGTCGCCATGCCCCAGCCGATGCGCGTGTTGCCCTCGCGCATGCTGCCAGGCTGCGGGTTGCGGCGCGCCCAGCCGAAGCGCTCGGCGCCGGCGCGGTAGCACGCCGCCAGCGATTTGCTCGACCAAGGGATGCGCCTTTCGGGGTCTTGCGCGGCGTCGTTGCGCAGCCGCAGCTCCACCGGATCCATGCCGAGCGCGTAGGCCATCTCATCCAATGCAACTTCCAGCGCGAAGGTGCCGGTGGCCTCGCCCGGTGCGCGCTGGAAGGTCGGTGTACCAATGTTGAGCCGCGCCAGCCGGTGCGTGGTCCGCTGGTTGGGCGTGTCGTACAGCATGCGCGTGACGATGGCGCAGGGCTCGGTCCAGTCTTCGATCATCGACGTGGTGGTCAACGCGTCGTGCGAAATGGCGGTGAAGCGGCCGTCGCGAGTCGCACCCAATGCGATGCGCTGCTCGGTACGCGGGCGACCCCCGACGGGGCCGAACATCTGTGGGCGCTCCAGCGCGATCTTGACGGGCCGCCCCACCTGCCGCGCGGCCATCGCCGCCAGCACCACATGCGACCACACCGACCCCTTGCAGCCAAACCCACCGCCAACGAACGGGCACACCACGCGCAGCTTGTCGGGCGACAGGCCCAGCGTCTTGGCGACGGTGCGCCGCACGCCCGAGACGTACTGCGTGCTGTCGTAGAGCGTGAGGGCATCGCCGTCCCACACGGCGATGGTGGCGTGCGGCTCCATGGGGTTGTGCGTTTCCATGGGCGTGCCGTACACAGCCTCGATGCGCTGCGCCGCCTGCGCCATGCCGGCGGCCATGTCGCCGCGGGTGGTATCAGCGGCTTGCATCTGCACCTTGCCGGGCGAATGCGCATCCGCCCGGGCGGTTTCGAAATCGAGCCGTGCCGGCTGTTGCGCAACCTCCAGCCGCACCATGCGCGCGGCAGCCTGCGCGTGTTCCAGCGTGTCGCCCACCACCAGCGCGACGGGCTGGCCGTTGTAGTGCACCTGATCATCCTGCAGCAACGACAGCATGCGGCCGGCCGGCGGCTCCAGCGCGGGCTTGCCGCCATTGGGCAGGCGCTGCGCGTTCTCGTGTGTCATCACCAGCAGCACGCCGGGCATGGCCTGCGCGACATGCGTGTCGACGCGTGTGATGCGTCCGGCGGGCACGGTGCTTTGCACCAGCACGGCATGCACCAGATGCGGCACCTGAAACTCAGCCGCATAGCGCGCCTGCCCCGTGACCTTGAGCAGACCATCGGTGCGGTCCAGCGGTTGACCGACGTTGCTCATGCCACACCTCCTGTCACTTCCTTCGCCGGCCTGGCCGCCACCGTCAGCGCGCGCGCCACCGCGCGCTGTGCAAGCGGCACCTTGAAGCCGTTGTCGCGCAGCGGCTGCGCGCCCTGCACAGTCAGCGCACCGGCCTGGGCGAACAACTGCGCGTCAACTACCTGCCCCGCCAGCATCTGCTCGGCCGCATGCGCGCGCCATGGCTTGTGCGCGACGCCGCCCAGCGCAATGCGCGCCTCGCGAATGGTCCGCCCATCGGCCTGCAACACCAGCGCAGCCGCGACCGACACCAGCGCAAACGCGTAGCTCGCGCGGTCACGCACCTTCAGGTAGTGCACGTGCATGCCGAACGCGGGCGGCGGCAGATCAATCGCGACGATCAACTCCCCCGGCTCCAGTGTCGTATCGACATCGGGATGCGCGTCCGGCAGCCGATGAAACGCCTCGATGGGAATGCGCCGCTCGCCGTGCGCGCCATGCACCACCACCGTGGCATCCAGCGCAGCCAGTGCAACGGCCATGTCAGACGGATGCGTCGCCACGCAAGCCTCGCTCGCGCCAAGGATGGCGTGCATACGGTTGAACCCCTCGCGCGCCGCGCAGCCGGAACCGGGCTGCCGCTTGTTGCAGGCGGGGTACGCCGTGTCGTAGAAGTAGTGACAGCGCGTGCGCTGCATCAGGTTGCCGCCGTTGGTGGCCATGTTGCGCAACTGGCCGGACGCGCCCGAGACAATCGCCTCTGTCAGCAACGGATAGCGCGAGCGCACCAGCGGATGCGCCGCCGTATCGGCATTGCGCGCCATCGCACCCAAACGCAGGCTGCCGTCGGGCAACGCGCGGATCTCTGCCAACGGCAGTCGGCTCACATCCACCAGCCGCAGGGGCTGCTCGACGCCGCCCTTCATCAGGTCCAGCAGGTTCGTCCCGCCGCCGATATAGCGCGCGCCCGGCTCGCGGCCCAGGCGCACGGCGGCCTCCACAGAAGAGGCGCGGTCATAGGCAATCGATTGCATGGCGGCTCCTCAGACGGTATTGCCGGACTTGGCAGCCACCACGCGAACCGCCGCCACGATGTTGGGGTACGCGCCACAGCGGCAGAGGTTGCCGCTCATGCGTTCGCGGATCTCATCTTCAGTCAGCGCGACAGGCCCGTCGTTGCCCAGCGCCGCAGGCCGGGTCACCGTGCTCGGCATACCCCGCCGGGCTTCGTCGAGCACCGCCACGGCCGAGCAGATCTGCCCCGGCGTGCAATACCCGCACTGAAAGGCATCGTGCTCAAGAAACGCCGCTTGCATCGGGTGCAGCGCGGCGCGGTCGATCACGCCGTCATGTCCGTGGGCCAGCCCTTCCACAGTGGTAACGGCATCGCCCTCGTGCATGATCGCCAGGGTCAGGCAACTGTTGATGCGTCGGCCGTTGACGAGGACGGTACACGCGCCGCACTGGCCACGGTCGCACCCTTTCTTCGTGCCGGTCAGGCCGAGCACTTCGCGTAGCGCATCAAGCAGCGTCACGCGCGGCTCCAGGGACAGCGCATACGGCTTGCCGTTGATATTGAGCGACACCGGCCGCGCCGGCGCCAACGCAGCCGGACGCGCGGGGGTGTAGGCGGAAGCAGAGGCACCAGCCGCCTCATGCGGCAGCGCCAATGCCGTCGCCGCCGCCGCTGCGCTCTGCAGAAAACCGCGCCGGCTTGGTCGCGCGGGTGACCCGTCCGATCCATGATCGGAGCCACCTGGCGCAGTGGGGAAATGTTCGGAACGCTCTTCTGACATCACGCATGCTCCACCGGCCAGCGGCCGAAACGGGGACATGCGTGAGGCGAAAGCAAGAGAAATACCCGGCACCCGGGCGAGTGGAGGCCACAGACCAGCGGCCTCGCGCAGGCGATTGGCTGCGGCGCGTGTAAGGCTTACGCGCCGCGTTGCAGGGTCTTACTTGGCCGTGCCGACGCGGTCGCGCGACACATCCATCACCATGCGCGTGAGCAGATACAGGCGCGGCACGATTGAGTTCAGGTCGACGTACTCCGCGTCGTTCGAGTGCGCACCAAAGCTCGCCAGGCCGAAGCGCTCGATCACCGGCGCCTTGGTCTTCGACGCGGCAAAGGCGGCATCGGTACCGCCGCCTTCGGCCTTGTCGTCGATCTCCAGCGTCTTGCCGAGTTCGCCGTAGATCTTCTGGGCGTGCTCGGCCAGCGCGCGCGAGGCCGGTGTGGCTTCCAGCGGCGGACGGCGGCGCTCGAACTTGGCCGTGACCTGCGTATCCGGAATCAGCTTGTTCTTGATGCGCTCGTTGACGGTCTCTTCCAGCTTGTCGGCATCGGCTGCGCGCAGCAGGCGCACGTCGGCCTGGGCAGTGGCCACGGCCGGGATCACGTTACGGTTGGTGCCAGCCTGCGCCACCGTCCAGTTGACCTTCAGGCCAGACTGCGGATTGGACAGATCACGCATCTGCAGCACCTGGTGCGACAACTCGTACAGCGCGTTGCGCCCCTGCTCCGGCGCGCCGCCAGCGTGCGATGCCTTGCCCTTCACATCCAGGAGGATCGCGCCGATGCCGCTGGTGGCCAGCGACAGCTTGTCCGACGTCACGCGCGTGCCCTCGCAAGAGAACACAGCATCCTGCTCGGCACCCAACTTGGCCTGCATGGCGCGCGCGCCCGGCGAGCTGATCTCCTCATCGCCGTTGATCAGCACGGTGAGCGTGCCGTACTGCTTGAAGTTGACCGCCTGCAGGATCGACACCGTGTGCAGGATGACCGCCACGCCGTTCTTGTCATCGGCAATGCCCAGGCCGTAGGCGCGGTCCCCGTCGATGCGGAACGGCTGCTGCGCGAGCATGCCCTTCAGGTACACCGTATCCATGTGCGCGATCAGCATGATGTTGCGCTTGCCCTCGCCCTTGAAGCGCGCCAGCACCATCTTGCCGACCTTCTCGGGGGTGTCGGCCATGCGGTAGGCATGGTCGCTCGGGTCAATGAGCTTGACGTCGCCGCCCATGCCGCGCAGGCGCTCGGCAATCACGCCAGCAATCTTGTCCAGGCCTTCGATGTCCTTGCTGCCGGACTCGATCGAAACCAGCGTCTTCATGGTATCGATCAGCGCTGGTTTTTCCTGCTGGGCGCGCTTGTAGATTTCAGCCGGCGGCACGGCGGCGGCCTGACCCGCTGCCAGCGCACCGACCATTGCCAGCACGGCCAGCACTGCCGGTCGCGTTCCCTGGGCAAACAATGGGGCTCTCATGACTGTTTCCTCACCTGTTTTTCGTTATGGTTTGCAGCAAAGCGGCGATTTTCGCATGAGCATCTGAGCGTTGCCTGCATCCCATTTCTCCGTCGCGCCGGGCGCCATGACGCAACGCAAAGGAATCCCGACAGACTTGCGCAAAACGACAGCGCATTGCGAGCACTATCGCTACAATTGCTGCCATGCAATACATCCATGTCGTCAACGGCGATGTTGCCGGCGCCACGCTCAAGCAGGCGCTCGCACAGGCTGGCCGCCCCGATTCCGTAGTGGTACTGCGCGACGATCTCGCCGTCGGGCCGCTGGCCGACGTCGACAGCGTGGCGATGGCGCGCTCGGGCTTCTGGCAGCGTGTGGCCCCGAACAGCAACATCGACTTCGCCGCCGAAATGCGCAACGGCCTGGCCTCGCTAGCCGACCTGCGAGACGCCACGACCGAAGTGGCCATCTGGCACGGCCAGAGCGCGTCGGATCAGCTCATGCTGCGCCGGGTCGCCTTTCACCTGCATCAGTCGCCCCAGCGCATCAATGAAGTCGGCATGGATGTACGTGAACTTGAGGCCCCCAATGGCCAGGGCCCGCTCACGACCATCGGCATGTATTCGGGCGCGCGGCTGGCGCGGCGGTTTTCGACCATCGCGCCGGTGTCGGTGTTGCGTATCGGTCGCTTGGCGTACGAATGGCAGCAGACCGTGCGCGAGAACGCCGACGTGCGCCTGTGGAAGGGCAACACGCTGGTACCCGTGTCGTATGGCACCGTCGATGAGGTGATCCTCGAGCACGTGCCGACCGATTGGGCCAGCGCGCGCGACGTGGTCGGCAGCATCATGGGCGCCATCGATGGGCTGCTCGCCAGCGACTGGTTCGTGTTCTGGCGCTGCCGCGAGTTGGTCGGCAACGGCCAACTGCTGCTGCGCGGCGAGGCCGATTCGCTCAATACCTGCGAGTTGCGGCGGAACGTGAGCGTGGCGGTTTAGCGCCGTTCATGCCGCCCCCCCAAAAAGGAGCGCCGAAGCGCTCCTTTTTTTCTTTCCTGTTCCGAATTCAGCCTTCCCGGCGCAGGCCGGCGCGTGCCGGGCAATCAATGGGCGCGCCGGGTTCCCCTCCATCGACCTCGTTGGCGAGGTCGGCATCCGGCTGGCTGTCCGCCATGTCGTCGTGCGCATCGCCTTCGCCCCACGGCAAGCCGGATTCGCGCAGGCGTTTGCGCTGTGTGCGGTCGCGCTGGAACATCTCGGCCAACTCATCCCGGCCTTGCTGCGCGAGCGAAACGAGCTTCTTCTGATCGCGGTAGACGGGGTAGACCTGCTCCATGGCGTTGAGCGTGTGGCGGCGGAACGTCTGGGCGATGCGGTGTGCCTCGTACGGCTCCTTGCCGAACCCCTCCAGCACGCGGCGGCCCATCATCAGCGAACCCTCGAACATCTCGCGCTCGATCACCTCCACGCCGCGGTCACGCAACTGGTACACGTGCGACACGTTGCGCGCCCGCACGTACAGCTTCAGGTGCGGAAAGCGCTCGCGCACGCGGTCGACCACTTCCAGGCTGGTTTCCATGTCGTCGATGGCGACGACCATCATGCGGGCCTTGTCGGCGCCGGCGGTTTCCAGCAGGTCCATGCGCGTGGCGTCGCCGTAAAAGACCTTGAAGCCGAAGCGGCGCAGCATGTCGATCTGGTCGGGGTCGTGGTCGAGCACGGTGGCGCTGTAGCCCTGGCTGTAGAGCAGCCGGCCAACAATCTGCCCGAAGCGCCCAAAGCCAGCGATGATGACCTGGTTGTCCTGCGGGTCGATGGCATCGGGCGCGCGCTTCTTGCCATCCATCAGGCGGGGCACGAGCACCTTGTCGTGGAAGAGCAGCAGCAATGGGGTGGCGGCCATCGACAGCGCCACCACCAAGTTCAGCGCGGCAGCCGTTTCGGCGCCGAGCACATCGCCCGCCACGCCGGGGCCGAACACCACAAACGCAAATTCACCGCCCTGCGAGAGCAGGAACGCAAACAGCCATGCCTGCCCGCGTGCAATGCCAAAGCGCGTGGCCAGCAAGCGCAGCGCACCGATCTTCACCGCCAGGAATACGGCCACGAGGCCGATCACCGCCAGCGGCTGGCGCATCAGCACGCCAAAATCGATCGACATGCCGACGGCCAGGAAGAACAGCCCGAGCAGCAGACCCTTGAACGGCTCGATGTCGGTTTCCAGCGCGTGGCGGTATTCGGAATCGGCCAGCAGCACCCCGGCAATGAAGGCACCGAGCGCCATCGACAGGCCCACGCTGTGCATCAGCAACGCAATACCCACCACCAGCAACAACGAGAACGAGGTGAACATCTCGCGCATGTTGGTGCGGGCGATGGCACGCAGCACCGGTCGCAGCAACGTGCGCCCGCCAAAGATGACCGCCGCCACCACGCCCACGGCCTTGGCCGCCGCCATCCAGTGATGGCCACCCGAGGTGTCGCTGGCGTCGGTGGCGAGCAGCGGCAGCAGCGCGATCATCGGGATGGCCGCAATGTCCTGGAACAACAGGATGCCGAAGCTGGCCGTGCCCGCTGGCGTGCGCATCAGGTTGCGCTCGGAGAGCGTCGCCAGCGCGATCGCCGTGGATGAAAGCGCCAGCCCCAACCCCGCCACCACCGCAGCACGCCACGGATGGCCCACCGCCATCACAGCCAGGCCGACGGCCAGCGCGCACACCATCAGCTGCAGCCCGCCGTAGCCGAAGATGCTGCGCCGGAGCGACCACAGCCGCGCCGGCTCCAGCTCCAGCCCAATCACGAACATCATCAGCACGACGCCGAACTCAGAGAAATCCAGGATCGACTGCACATTGGTGATCAGCCGCAAGCCCCACGGGCCCACGATCACCCCGGCCAGCAGATAGCCAAGCACCGAGCCCAGCCCCAGCCGGCGCGCCAGCGGCACCGCCGCCACGGCCGCTGCCAGGTAGATGACGAAATTGACGAGCAGATCGTGCGATTGCATGGACGAAGAGGAGTCAGTCGGGTTCAACCGGCAGCCACGGCTGCAAAGCCGTGCGAATGCGATCGATATGGGCGGCGATCATCTCGGGCGACGCATCGTCGGCGTCGTGCAGCACATGCGGCGGCTCCCATTGCATGCCGCACAGCGCGGCCGTCTGCTGCAGCGGCAACAGAAACATGTCGAACGTGTGGCCGTGGGTGCCCTCCTGGCTGTAGGCGTGGGCACGGCCGCCCGTGGTGGCCAGCACCATCACGTGCTTGCCGCGCAGCGCCGTACCGCCCGGGCCGTAGGCCCAGCCCATCTCCAGCACCACGTCGATCCACTCCTTGAGCAGCGACGGCGTGGCGTACCACTGCACCGGAAACTGGAAGACGATCAGTTCCGCCCCCTCCACCGCTTCCTGCTCAAGGCGCACGTCGATGTCGAAATCGGGGTAGTGCCAGTACAGATCGTGCATGGCCACGCCAGGCAGACTGGCCAGCGCTCGCGCCAGCGGTTTGTTAGCACGCGAACGGCGCGGCGCAGGGTGCGCGTAGATCACAAGAATGCGCGAAGGCTGCATAGACGAGAAAGGGAAAATCAGGAGGCGGGGCAGCTTGAACGCGCATCTTCGCACGGCTAATGTGGAGCAGCGTTACAGCCGCTACGCCGTTCGTTGCGTGACGCCGCGACATTTGCGCAAAACAAGCGATGCCGACGCCGCTTTTTGCGCAACGCAACAACGCCCGTTGTTGATGTACCACAAAGCCAGAGGGCGCGTTCCACAGCGGTAAATCAATGATTTGACGAGAAATTCCGGCGCGAGGCTGACGTCAGCCTTACGGGAAATCCCTGATTGCCCTACAATAGCATGGTGCATTGCACAACACCCAGTTGCATCCGACTGTGTGCCTCAGCAGGCGCTATCCGCCTCTGCATCCGATCCCTTTTGCCCGCGTATGAACGGGGGCAATCCGCATAGGAAACGTTGTCGTGAACCCGCTCGAACTGAGCAAGGCCATCGGCGTCGTCACCCAGGACGACATTGACAAGACCGAGGCGGCGCAAGGCGCGCCGCGCTCCACCGTGCTGGTGCGCGAGCTTGCCGCGCATCACCGGTCGCGCCTGCTCAAACACCTGCTCGCCCTTGGTCAGGAAGACCGCCTGCTGCGTTTTGGCCAGGTGGTGGGCGATCACGTCATCGAAGCGTACGTCGACAGCATCGACTTTGACCACGACAAGGTGTTTGGCGTGTATGACGACCGCCTGACGCTGGTCGGCGTGGGCCACCTTGCTTATCTGCGCGACAACCCGCAAGGGCGCGTGGCGGAGTTTGGCGTGTCGGTGTCGGAATCGGCGCGCGGCAAGGGCGTGGGCAGTGCGCTGTTCCAACGCGCGGCGATGCACGGCCAGAACACCAAGGTGCGTACGCTGTACATGCACTGCCTGTCGCGCAACGCGGCCATGATGCACATCGCCAAGAAGGCGGGCATGCGCGTGCAATACGCCTACGGCGAGGCCGATGCCTACCTGGAATTGCCGCCCGCCGACACGATGAGCCTGCTGACCGAGGCCATCGACGAGCAAGTGGCCGATCTGGATTACATGCTCAAGCGCAACCTGCGCGATGTGCGCCGCTTCGGCCAGCGCTTCTGGCGCTCGCTGGTGCCGCAAAAGCGCGTGGTCTGATTGCATCCGCCTACGCAAGAAAACGCCCGGCTCTGACCGGGCGTTTTTTCGTTCCGATCCACAAGGTGGTCGCCTAGAACAATTGCGTGCTTGTCAGCCGCGCAGGGGCCTTCCCTACGATGAGGATGTGGCACCGCTCGCCCTCCAGTGGCAGCCATCCGCGTCGCCCGCGAGCCCGTGCCGCGGCAAGAAGGAGACCACGATGAAGAAGACCCCCTCTGCACAATGGCCGCTGCTCGCGGCTACCGTGCTGTTGTGCCTGGGCAGCCTGCCCGCAAGCGCACAGGACACCGCCATGGCCGACATGACGATGGCCAATCCGTCCGATCTCAAATGGGTCGATGCCCCGCCGGGCCTCCCCAAGGGTGCGAAGCTCGCCGTGCTTTACGGCGACCCCGGCAAGGATGGCCCCTACGTCATCCGCCTGAAAGCGCCCGGTGGCTACAAGGTGCCGCCGCACTGGCACACCCAAACCGAGAACCTCACGGTGATCTCGGGCACGCTCTACCTGGGCAGCGGCGACACCATGGACATGGGCGCCGCGCACGCGCTCAAGACGGGCGGTTTCCACAACCTGCCGGGCGGCATGCATCACTACGCCTTCACCAAGACAACGACGGTCGTGCAGATTCACGGCACGGGGCCGCTGGACGTGAAGTACGTCAATCCACAAGACGACCCGTCGCCCAAGCAGTGACGCGCGCAGCATCCATGACCGCCAGCCGCTAGCAAACTACATAAACAGCCCTTAACACTCGGCTGGCCGGCGCTGGCTACCATGCCCCTCCACAGGTCATGCAACCACGGAGGGGCACATGGTCACCAAGGCCCAAGCCAAACCGAAAACCGATTTCGAACGCTGGCAGGCTTACGTCAACACCGCCACCCAGCACCCTGATCGCTGGAACGGCTATGACTGCGAGATCCAGTCCGCCGTGATCGAGTACAACCGCTACCTGATGGGCAACGCCGGTTACCTGCCGCTGGACTGGCAGATCATCAAGGCAATGCTGTGGGTGGAAACCGGGGCCGACTCGCCCAAGTGGGGCAGCAACCCGATCCAGATCGGCAACCCCGGTGACCCGGCGCTGAACACGCTCATCAACGGCAAGGAAGGCAGCAACCTGGTCGTGCCGCCCGCCATCCGCACCAAGCTGAACGTCGCATCGGCCACGACGCAGCCGGCGCTGAACATCCGCGCGGGCATCGGCTACATGCTCACGCGCATGGCCAAGTTCAGCATCCAGAGCGTGCCAGACGCCGACAACAAGATCTACGACGTGACCGTCAAACCCGGCGACAGCCTGGACAAGATCGCCCGCACACAAGGCTCGACGCTTGAAGAACTGCGTGCGCTCAACCCGGGCGCCAACGCACTCAAACCCGGCCAGGTGATCAAGTACCGCAAGGCGGCGATGCGCCAGGTCATTACCGGCTGGCGTCCGGTGACCACGCAGAACGTCGGGGCGCTGTATAACATCGGAGACCCTGCGTACACGCGCAAGCTCGACTACGCGCTCACGCTCATCCACACCGGAAAGCCCGTCGCATGCAAGTAAGCCGCCTGCTCATCGCGCTGTCGTTGCTGACCGCGCATTCGGCCATGGCCGCCGACACCGCGACGAGCCCCCTCGCCGGCACCTACCGCGGCGATGGCCGTGCCTGCTTCGGCGCGCTGTTCGTGCGGCCCAAGACCATCGAGTGGAACGCCAGCTTCTTCAAATGCGGCCCCGCGCGCTACAAGGTGCTCGACCAGGCCTTGGCCGGCGACAAGCCGCGCGCCGCCTACAAGATCGCAGACCACCGCAAGCGCTGCGGCCTGGCCGTCATTGAAGTCGAGCGCTACAACGACACCTTCTGGAACGTGAACGGCTATCCGTCGTTGGAGGCGTACGAGAAGCGCAACGAACCCGGCTGGAAAGACGCCACCGAGCCTGGCCGCCAAGTGGCCAACTGCGGCATGCGCAAGGACTAGCCCGGCACCGCCGCCATGCAGCCGCTCCAACGCTTCGCCCTGGAGAAACACAGCGGCCCGTATGAGAAATGGCCCATGCGCACGCGCGTGATCGTCGATGGCGTGCCGCACCCCACACTCGCCATCCCCGGCTACGAACTGCTGCGGCAGTACCAGACCGATCTCGGCTTCGTCCTCATCACCAACTACGACTGCCCGTTTGAAGAGGCCGTCTCCATCACGCTGGTCGCCCCCGACCTTTCGCGCGCAATCAGCACCGGCACCATCGGTGCGGCGTACTACACGTTCTGGCTGGATGACATCGAATGGATCGACGCGAACCACTTCCGCCTGACCTGCGAGGATGCCGTCGGCGATTGGCTGGTCACGCTGCGCGCGCGGCACATCCCGGTGCTGTCGCCCGCCGTCTTCATCAAGCGCCGTGTGGCGCCGCCGGTCGAGCCCGCGGTGTAGAGTGAAAGACCCCGTTTTCACCGACACCCGCACCGCCATGACCGACGACGAACGCGCCATCCGCAACGTAGTAGATACCTGGCTCGCTGCCAGCAAGGCGGGCGATCTAGCCACGGTGCTCAGCCTGATGACCGACGACGTGCTCTTCCTCACGCCCGGTCAGCCGCCCTTCGGCAAGGACGCCTTCGCCAAGATGTCCGAGGGCATGAAGGACGTGCACGTCGACGGCACGAGCGATATTCAGGAGGTGCAGGTGTTTGGCGAGATTGCTTACCTGCGCAACGCGCTGCGTATCGTCATCACCATACCGGACGGGAAGGTGGCGCGGCGATCGGGGCAGACGCTCACCATCTTGCGCAAGGAAGCCGATGGGAAGTGGCGGTTGGTGCGGGATGCGAATTTGGTGATGGCAGAGGCGACATCGTAAGCATGGTCTTCTTAACTATTACTCCGGAAGGTTTGCAGCGCGCGCTCCAACTAGCAGGCGATACCGGTTTGCCGATCTGGTGCGGATCGGATGCCGTATCCGATGCCGACTACAGCAAACTCGCTGGACGCAACGTCTCGCGGTTTGTCTACCCACTGAGTAGCGCCTCCGCCGAAGCGCTACAAGGTGCGGTCGATACGATCGCGGAGCACCATCCAGGCGAGCCCATTTGGGTAGAGCACCTGACGTCGACCTAGGCCCCGTCCCTCATGCGACTCTCTCTCGAACGACTCTGGTGCGATCCCGACGACGGCATGCTCGAACTACGGCTATCAACCCAGAACGCAACGCAATCCGTCGCAGTCGACTTCTATGATTACGCGCCCAGTCTGACAGCGTGGGGCGCACGATTGGCGGCGTTCCCAGCCAGCATCAGCGACGAGGCAACGTTCGAAAGAGGCGTCAAGGGCGACAACACCAATCTCTGGCTAGCTATCCGCGCGTTTGTGGTGAACGACGCTGGCGCAACGGCACTAGAAATCGACTATGAGAAGCGCGGTAATCGGCTGAATCGCGAGGCTGCCCGCTTTGCTGTTTCAGTCGAGGCTGCGGTAATCAACCGCTTGGGCGCCGCATTGCAATCATGGGACCCCACGAAACATCCGCCGCTAGTATTCGGTGATGGCTCGCTAGAGCCCGCCTGACTCAGCATCCCCGCCCGTCTCGGGGAAGCCTTCCTGCTGTTTTAGTTCTCTTCCCGCTCAAGCAGGTCCAACACTTCCCACCGGTACGGATCGACCAACACGCCCTCCAGCGTGGTCAGCAGATACGCCCCGATCGCGTCGAGAAAGCCGGCGCGATATTCGGGTGGATGCATCCCGACCGCGTACGCAAATTCCCAGCGCAAGGCGTTCGGCCGGAATTGCCGGTGCACGTGCAAATCAGATTGCGTGCGACGCAGGAATTCCCGCGCGGCCAGTGCGCCGGCGAGGTATTGGCGTTTGCGGTGAGTCATTGGGCACCTCCGTGAGCGGTGCGCGCAGGGGTGCGAGGCGGTGGGGATGGGTAGGATGCGGGGCGGTGCCCGCAAGAGGCGAACGACATAGCGTCTCCTAGCGACTGTTGAAAACAGGCCGCAACCTCATCGCCAGACGAGGGTGGCGGGCCTGACGGCGGGGCTGGCGAACCGAGGCTAGGACTCGGCAGACCTTGCGGTCTCCCCACCCGGCCCGCCATATGAGACATGACGTGCGCGAGCGCGGCGAGCGCGTAACGCGTTCGCCGTCCTAGTCCTGTGGGTCGCCAGACCCGTGCCACCGCTTGCGCAGCAGCGCCCGAATTATAGCGAGTGATGCCTTGAAAGCGCCTCCGCAAACACGTGGCGTGTTCTGATTTTCGAACAAGCCTAGCCGACCGCGAATCGATTGCGAGAAGCAGGTGGCGCGGTCGATGGGATGACCGCTTTCCGCGATATAGCCCTGAATTCACGCCACCGAATGACTGCGCCTTACCCCAAAAATGCGACGCATCCTTGCCCGCAGTGTCACAGGCTCAACCGACCGGGCAAAAGACCCCAGCTACCGAAGCCAGCAAGACCACTAACACCCCACCTCCAACCGGTGCTGAGGTCCACCCACTGACAATGCGAAGCATCAATTTTGTCCCCCGACTCGCCTTGGCTTAGCGCGATTTGAGCGGATATGATTCACCCCCAGTACGCTATTCAACCCACATTGATATAGTCACTAGTATTGTGACGGAGATAGAATCACCGAAAATCTTGATCGGCCTGCGTGCCGACATTTGGAGAAAGCATGGCACTGGCAGAAGAAATCCTAGCGGCAAGAAAGAAGGTTGTCACCGACGGATATGAAATGTCGCTTGGCGAAATCATCAATCTGTACAGAGACAAGGAATTGGTCATCGACCCTGTTTTCCAACGTCTGTATCGCTGGGAGGACGAACGCAAAACGCGATTCATTGAATCCCTTATTCTAGGAATCCCCATTCCACCAATCTTCGTCTACCAGGACGACAACGGAGTTTGGGAGCTTATTGATGGATTGCAGCGCCTTTCGACGGTACTACAACTCACAGGTGACCTCAAAGGTGAGCGCGCTGAACAGTTGGGACCTCTTATTCTTAATGGGACGCGATTTTTGCCGAGTCTGAACGGCAAGCGCTGGAAAGAATCAGCCCCTGAGGCAAACGACGGCATCGGTCAAGCTTTGCAGATAGAAATCAAACGCGCCAGAATCAGAGTCGAAATACTCAAGGCTGACAGCGATATTTCTGCAAAATTCGAACTATTTCAACGCCTGAACACTGGCGGTGCTGGCCTGTCGGAACAAGAAGTCAGAAATAGCATCGCAGTTTCGTTAAATAGGCAATTCTATAACTGGCTGATAGATCGCTCCACAGAGGAAGCGTTCGTGCGGACGACCAATCAGACAGAAGCCGCGTTGGAATCGCAGGCCGGCGTGGAGCTCGCACTGCGCTTCGCCTCATTCAGATCAGTTCCTTATGACGCAGGCTTGGACGTTCACGAATACCTAGACGGGGCGCTGATGAAGATGGCAACTGACCCACATTTTGATATGGAGACGGAGGCCGCGGTTTTTTCCAAGACATTTCAGTTCCTCGACGAAGCACTCGGCGACATGGCATTCAAGCGTTGGAACGGCCACACCTTCTCCGGTAAGTTTTTGATGTCTGTTTTTGAAGTCTTGGCAACGGGCGTGTCCCACAATGTAGATGAACTCGAAGCCTTACAGCCGCAGCAACGAGTAGATTTCATCGCGCGGGCCGCCAGAGACCTCTGGGGCAATCCCGTATTCAATCAGAATTCCGGCGCCGGCGTCAGAGGCACTACACGGCTCTCGCGGCTGCTGCCAATCGCAGCGGACTTGTTGAAACCATAGAGGCCAAGTTCATGGCGGATATCCATACCTTGACTCAACTACAGGACACTCTGGATGGGGAAATGGGCTGGCGAGTGAAGGAAATCGGGGCTTTCAGAATAGCATCCAAAGTAAACGGCCCTGAGAGAAAATTTTTTATTCGAGCCGGAGTTACCCTTGTCTACGCTCATTGGGAAGGATTTATAAAAACTTCATCCGAACATTACTTGAATTTCATAAAAAATCAAAATCACACCTATCGCGAGCTAAAAAGCTGCTTTGCAGTTTTTGTCCTAAAAAGTAAGCTCCAAATGCTATCCTCCTCTAGAAAATCAGCCTCAAATATTGAAGCTTTCGATTTTATTTTCTCAGAGATGGAGCAACCCGCACGCATGCACATGTCCTCGGCAATCGATACTGAATCGAACCTCACGTCCAAGGTATTTGCAAACATCGCCACGTCGCTGGACATAAGCGTCAGTGGCTATGAAACGAAATTCAATCTTATCGATGAAAGCCTGGTCAGCCGACGCAACAAGGTTGCGCATGGGGAGTACCTAGACCTCGGAGGAAGAGAATTTGGCGATCTTGTCGACGAAGTACTCCAATTGATGCGCGGTTATAAAACCGACCTACAGAACGCCGCATCCATGAAAAGCTACAAGAGGCCTGCGCCGGCGGTGGTATAGATTTTCAAGGGAGACTATCTTCTCCCCCTCAAACCACCACCGGCAACGCCGTCGTATCCTTAATCCGCTCCAGCGCAAAGCTGCTCTTCACATCAATCACCGCCGGGTGCGCGAGCAGTTGGTCGCGGATGAAGCGCGCGAAGTGCTCCATGTCTTCCACGAACACCTTGAGCAGGTAGTCCATCTCGCCGGTCATGGCGTAGCACGTGACCACCTCGGGCCACGTCGCCACGGCGGCGCGGAAGATGTCTGACGGCCCCTTGCCCTTGGGCGCCCCGCCCTGCTTTTCCAGCCGCACGTTGATGTATGCGGACAGCCCCAGGCCGATCTTGGTCGGGTCGAGCAGCGCAGCGTATTGGCGGATCACGCCGCTTTCCTCCAGGCGGCGAATGCGTCGCAAACACGGGCTGGGCGACAGGTTCACCCGCTCGGCGACTTCCAGGTTGGTGAGGCGGCCGTTGTTCTGGAGGACTTCCAGGATCTTGCGGTCGATCTTGTCGAGTTCCACCTTGCTCATTTTGTTGCTCCGCACCAATTAATTCGGCAATTTTCTTGCGCAAATTTAGCAAGGCGGGCACAACTTCGCAATTTTTGCTTTGCGTGACACTTCTACACTGCGAGGATCGTCAAAGACCTGAGCGCCCGGGACTGATCCACGCGGCGCCCGCCCTGCAGGAGATCGCTATGCAATTCACGCCTTGGGAAAACCCGATGGGCACGGCCGGCTTCGAGTTCATCGAATACGCTGCGCCGGACCCCGTCGCCATGGGCAAGCTGTTCGAGAACATGGGCTTTACCGCCATTGCGAAGCACCGCCACAAGAACGTGACGCTGTACCGCCAGGGCGAGATCAACTTCATCATCAACGCCGAGCCCGATTCGTTCGCGCAGCGCTTTGCGCGTCTGCATGGCCCGTCGATCTGCGCGATTGCGTTCCGCGTGCAGGATGCCGCGTTCGCTTACAAGCGCGCGCTGGAACTGGGCGCCTGGGGTTTCGACACGCACAGCGGCCCGATGGAGCTGAACATTCCGGCCATCAAGGGCATCGGCGATTCGCTGATCTACTTGGTGGACCGCTGGACCGGCAAGAACGACGCCAAGGCGGGCGACATCGGCAACATCAGCATCTATGACGTCGATTTCGTGCCCATCGCGGGCGCCAACCCGAACCCCACCGGGCACGGCCTGACCTACATCGACCACCTGACGCACAACGTCTACCGTGGCCGCATGAAGGAATGGGCCGAGTTTTACGAACGCTTCTTCAACTTCCGTGAAGTGCGCTACTTCGATATCGAAGGCCAGGTCACGGGCGTGAAGAGCAAGGCGATGACGAGCCCGTGCGGCAACATCCGCATCCCCATCAATGAGGAAGGGACGGAAAAGGCCGGCCAGATTCAAGAGTATCTGGACATGTACCACGGTGAGGGCATCCAGCACATCGCGCTGGGTTCGACCAATCTGTCCGCCACGGTGGACGCACTGCGCGCCAGCGGCATCAAGCTGCTGGACACCATCGACACGTATTACGAACTGGTCGACAAGCGCATCCCCGGCCATGGCGAAGACGTGGCAGAACTGAAGAAGCGCAAGATCCTGATCGACGGTGCCCCGGGCGACCTGCTGCTGCAAATTTTCTCGGAAAACCAACTTGGGCCGATCTTCTTCGAGTTCATCCAGCGCAAGGGCAACCAAGGTTTTGGCGAGGGTAACTTCAAGGCGCTGTTCGAGTCGATCGAGCTCGACCAGATGCGCCGCGGCGTGCTCAAGGCCGACGATCAGCCAGCCTGAAGCCCTCAACTTCAGACAAGCTGCACCCGCACCCCGGTGGTTCGCCATCGGGGTGTTTTTTTGCGCACATGAAAAACGGCGCCCGAAGGCGCCATGCGTTGCAAGTGCGGAAGGGTTCTGAGGCTTATTCGCCCTTGGTGGCCGACGGGCCGCCCGGCATGGCGGCAGCGGCTGGCGTGTTTTTCTGCGCCTTGCGCGCGTCGTGGCGGGCCTTCATGTAGGCGCGGATTTCGTCTTCCGTGACCTTGCCGTCGTGGTTGGCATCAACCTGGTCGAAGTTCTTGGCCAGGCGCGGCATGCCGGCTTGCGCCTCTTCCTTGGTCAGGGCGCCGTCGCCGTCCTTGTCAGCGGCCTTGAACTTGGCGTCGAAGCGTTGCGCCATCTTCTCGCGCATTTCGCCCTTGTGCGCCTTGTGCCAGGCGGCCAGTTCGTCCTTGCTGAGTTGGCCGTCGTGGTTGGTGTCGATTTGGTCGAAGTTCTTCTCCAGCCAGGCGTGACCCTTGGCCTCGTCACGCGAGATCTGGCCGTCGCCGTTAGTGTCGAGGGCCTTGAAACCGCCGTGGTGACCCGGCTTGCCGGCGCGGGCGGTGTTCTGCGGGGCCTGGGCGGTAGCGGGCGCCTGGGCGGCGGGTGCGTTGGCATCCTGCGCGCGGGCGCTCATGCCCGACATGGCCAGAAACAGGGCCGAGGTAGCGAGGAAGGCGTGGACAGCACGTTTGTTGGTCATGATCAGCTCCTTTTCACATGGATTCACAGGACTGTGATGCCGATTAGAACCCGACAATGTCAGCGCGTTGCCGTGTTTTACACGCTGTTACCCCAATGACATGCGCTGTAATATGGCCCCCACAGCACGGTGGGCCAGAACACGCTACTCCTCAGGCGGCTGCGCAACATCGCCCTTGCGCGCGGCCGCAGCGGCCCGGTGGCGCGGGCCGACGATGCCGCCGCTGCGGGCTGCGCCCTCATCACCCGTATTGATCTGCGGCGGTGCGATGGGCAGCATGGCGCCCGGCATGGCCGTATTGGCAGGATTATTGGGCACGGCGGGCGGGGGTGGCGCCGCCGGCGTGGCCAGCGGGGCGGCCGCGCCAGAAGGCGGTAGCGGCATGGGCGGCGGCGCATTGCGACCGGCTTGGGACACCCCTGCGATGGCACTCGCCGGCAGCGGAATCTCCTGGCGCGCACCATTGCGTTCGATCACCACCGAGCGCGCCTTGATTTCCACCAGCTTCAGGTTGGACGACAGTGACTTGCCCGCACGCACAGCCTGCGGCGGGCCACCGTCGACGGAGACGATCGCTGCGCCGGAGCCGTCCGTCAGGTCCGCCACCACGCCCATCACCTGCACGTCGCGCGGGCCGCTCTGCGGGCCACCGCCGAACAGGGTGACGGCGGCGCCGGTTTCCAGCGCATCCGTCTGCGCCACGCGGGCCTCACGCGGCACGCTCAGCGAGCGCAGCGACGACAGCGTCAGTACCCAATGCGTCAACAGCGCACACAGGGCAGCAAACAGTACAAGACTGAGCAAGCGGGACGACTGTTGAGCATTCATGAACATTGGTGAAACACCGGTGGAATTTGTCGATTCTATCCGCCCTTCATGCCGATTCGGTGAAGCGCATGGATGGCCGTGTCTGCCCGCCGAAACCGCAGGACCCTGGCGAGCGTTCTATGGTCATATGTCACAGATATACTGTCTTCCTTCCTCTTATCGCCAACTCTCTCGCCATGATGCAAGGCCAACTCCGCTCATCTTTCCGGCAACGCGCATTCGGTCGCCATGCGGCGCGCGGCTTTACCCTGATCGAGATCATGGTAGTGGTGGTGATCCTGGGCATTCTTGCCGCGCTGGTGGTGCCGAAGATCATGAGCCGCCCCGACGAGGCGCGCATCATCGCCGCCAAGCAGGACATCGCCTCGATCTCGCAGGCGCTCAAGCTCTATCGCCTGGACAACGGCCGCTACCCGACCACTGAGCAGGGGATTGGCGCACTGGTTGCCAAGCCGACTACCGAGCCCATCCCCAACAACTGGAAGGCCGGCGGCTATCTGGAGCGTCTGCCCAAAGACCCGTGGGGCCATCCGTACCAGTACCTGAACCCGGGCGTACGCGGTGAAGTGGACATCTTCAGCTTTGGCGCCGACGGCCAAGCCGGCGGCACAGGCAACGACGCCGACATCGGCAACTGGGACAACTGAACCTCAGGCCACCCGAACCCAATTCGCCATGCTCGGCCAACCTCGCCATCGCCGGCCCCTGCGCGGCTTTACGCTGCTGGAGCTGCTCGTGGTGGTGGTCATTATCGGCATCGTGCTGGGCGTGGTGGCCGTGAACGCCACGCCTAACCCGCGCTCGCAACTGGTCGACGACGCGCAAAAGCTGGCCCGCCTGATCGAACTCGCACAGGAAGAGGCGCAACTGACCTCGCTGCCCGTCGCATGGGAAGGCGACACACAGGGCTGGCGCTTCTACGAATCGACACCCAACGGCTGGCGCCTGCTCAACCGCGACGTGCTGGCCCCGGGCCACTGGCGCCAAGGCATGGACAACGTACAGATCGTCGCCGGTGCCGCTGTGGCGCCGGGCGCACCACAGCGGTTGGTCTTCGGCCGCGAGGCGATCGGGCTGCCGTGGCGCGTGGCGCTGTCCTCGCAGGGGTCGCGCGTGGATGTGCTGTCCGACGGCGGCCCGCGCGTGCTGACGGAAATGCAATGAGCCCGGCCCGCTCCCTCCCACGCGCACGCGCCCGTGGGTTCACCCTGCTCGAAGTGCTGGTGGCGCTGACCATCGTGGCCGTCGCCCTCACGGCCACCATGCGCGCCATGGGCGGCATGACCACCGCCAGCGATTCCCTGCAAACCCGCATGATCGCCACCTGGAGTGCCGAGAACCACCTCGCCAATCTCCGGCTGGCGCGCACCTTCCCCGACCCGGGCTCGCGTGGCTTTGCGTGTCCGCAGGGCGATACGCAGCTCTGGTGCGAAGAGACCATCGCGAGCACACCCAACCCGGTGTTCCGCCGCGTGGAGGTGGCGGTCTATCCGGACGCCACCAAATCCGTGCGTCTGGCCTGGCTCGTGACCCTGCTACCCAACGATGCGCGCAATGTCTTCTAAGCAGCCCGCGCGCGGCTTCACCCTGCTCGAGCTGCTGGTGGCGATCACGCTGCTGGCCATCCTGGCGGTCATCGCCTGGCGCGGACTGGACAGCATGACGCGCACTCACGAAGCGCTGGCCCAGCGCGACGAACGCATCGAAGCGCTCAAAACCGCTTACGCCCAGTTCGACGCCGACTGCACGCAACTGGCCGACCCGAACACGCTGTCGCGCTCGCCCATCGAGGTGGATGCCAACCGCGTGCTGCTGGTGCGCGACCGCCGCGACGATGGCCAGCCGCCGGCATGGCAAGTGGTGCTCTACCGCACCCTCGATGGCCGCCTGGAGCGCCTGCAGAGCCCGCCCATCACCACCCGCAGCGACCTGCGCAACGCGCTGGACAACCTGCGCCAGGGTGGCGGCACTGCAGCACGCTACCTGCTCGCCAACAACGTCGATGGCATCAGCGCGCGGGCCTGGGTTGAACCCGGCGGCTGGATGGACAACGCCGGCGCGCTGTCTGCAGCGCTGTTTCCGGCCGGCAGCAATACGACCACGCTGACAGAGGTGCCGCCCGCGTCCACGCCCGCCGCGTCGGGTGTGGCGGCCAACAACACCGGTGTGGTGGTGCCGGCGGCCTCCGTGCGCGCGGTGGAGCTGGCCCTGCTCGTGCGCATGACCCCGCAGGGCGCGCCGCAGCGCTTTACGCGCATCTGCATGACGGGGCTCTGACATGGCGCGATGCTCCCGTCGACTCACTCAACGTGATGCACGCCAGCGCGGCGCGGCCATCATTACCGCGCTGTTGGTGGTCACGCTGGCGGTGGTGATCGTCTCAGGCATGCTTTGGCGCCAGCAGGTGGAAATCCGCGCCGTGGAAAACCAGCGCCTCAAAGCACAGGCCTCCTGGATCGCGCGCGCGGGCGTCGACTGGGCGCGCCTGATCCTGCGCGACGACCAGCGCCGCACCGGCGCCGTCGATCACCTGGGCGAAATCTGGGCCGTGCCCATCCAAGAGACCAAGCTGTCGGATTTTCTTGGCAGTTCGCTGCGCACGGATGCCGCCGGCGAGGAGTCGTACCTGTCGGGCCGCATCTTCGACGCCCAGGCGCGCTTCAACCTGATGAACCTGCTGACCATGCAGACGTTGGGCACGCGCACCGTCGTCACCGGCCGCGACAAGGACGGCATCAAGGCTTACGGCCTGCTGCTGCAATCGCTGAATGTGGATCCGAGCCTGGCCAACGTCACGGCGACATACCTGGCGCAGATGCTGGGCGGCTTCCAATCGCAGGAGGGCACCCAAGGTGGCCAACCGGCCGGCAGCGCAGACACCGGCGGCGGCAGCGGTAACGGTAACGGCCCTCGCCCGCTGGATGATGTCGACAGCCTGCTGACCATCCCTGGCTACACCGCCGACACCATCACCAAGCTGCGCCCCTACGTGATCGTGCTGCCCACCCGCACGCAGATCAACGCCAACACCGCCAGCGCCGAGGTGCTGGCCGCCGTCATCCCCAACCTGAGCCTGGACCGCGCCCGCGCGCTGGTGCAGGCGCGCGATCGGGCGTACTTCCGCAACATCGGCGACGTCACCAACCAGTTGCGCGGCATCGCCCCCGGGGCAGATACCACCGCCGCCGCCAACCTGCTGGACGTGCAGACGCACTATTTCCTGGTCTACGGCATGGCCCGCCACGAGCGGGCCCGCATCGGCGAAGTGGCGCTTGTTTCACGTGGTGATCCAGTCAACAATAACGCCACCCGCATTGTCTGGGTCCGCCGCGCGGATGCGATTCCGTCATGACGGCGCTACAACACCCCTGCCTATGCGTAGGTTCCGCAAGTAGACAGACCCCAGCCTTCGCCGTATTGTCATCCGCATCGTTCAGCATCGCGGGTCTTGCGCAATCCGGCGGCTCCGTTGGTACCCCGCATCCACACTCTCAAGATCAATAGAGGAGCGGTTTGACGACCTCCCTGTACGTGCGCCTGCCGCACCGGCCCATTCAATCGCCCGAGCGCTGGCAAGCGGGTGCGCTCGCCTCCGTGCCGTTTGCGCTGGTGCGCGAGGAAGGCACGCAAGGGTCGCAACGCATTCTGCGTGAAGGCACGTCGCGCACCGACGAGCTGCCGGCCGCTGATCGCCTCATCCTCCTGCTGCCCGCCGCCGATGTGCTGCTGGTGCCGGCCAACGTGCCCCCGCTGGCGTTACCCAAGCTGCGTCTGGCGCTGCCGAACCTGGTGGAAGACCGCCTCGTGCAGGACGCGCAGCAATGCCATATCGCCCTGGGCCCACGCCTGGGTGCCGCACCGGCCCGTGGCTGGCGTGCCCCGCGCGAGCCGCAATCGCGCGCGCTGATGATTGCCGACCGCGCGTGGGTCCGTTTCATCCTGGACACCTTTGGCACGCACAAGCATCGCACTTGCCATCTGCTGCCCGCCCAGCTTTGCCTGCCGTTTGAAACGCCGGCGACAGTGCTGCAAGCGGAGGCCGCCAACGACGCGGAGCGCGCCGAGCCCTCACTCGATGCGCCGGCCGAACCTGTGGTGGCGGTGGCGGAAACAGCCGTGGCCGTGGCCACCATCGCGCTCGATGCTGCGCCGCCGTCCGACCCGGACGCGCCCGCTGCCGTCGACATCACCGTGCGCACCGGTCCAGCCGATGGGTACGGCCTGCGCCTGATGCCGGCCAACGTCGGCAACTGGCTCGCCATCGCCCCGGCACCGGCCACGCTGATGGTCTCCCCCGCGTTGCGCGAATTGGCGCCGACCCTGTCGACCGACCCGGCCGCTGCCACGCTGGATTGGGCCACCTGGGCTGCCGGCGCACGCGCTGCATTGGCATCCGGCGAGGCGGATCTGTGCCAGTTCGATTTCGCCAACGGCGGCATGGCCGGCGTGGACTGGCGGCGCTGGCGCCTGCCGATCGCATTGGCGGTGCTGATCGTGATGGTGCAGCTCATCGGCATGAACGCGCGCTGGCTCACGCTGCGTGCCGAGCAAAAGCGGCTCGATGCCGCCATGCGCACGCAACTGCAGACCGCCTTCCCGAACACACCGGTGATCCTCGACCCGCCCGCGCAGATGCGCCGCCAGGTTGAACAGTTGCGCCTGGCCGCCGGCAAATCGGCGCCAGAAGATTTCCTGCCGCTGGCCGATCGCTTTGCCCAAGCCGCCACAGGCCTCGCGCCCGATGCGCTGCTCGCGCTCGACTACCACGGCCGCGCGTTGACGGTCACGCTCAAGGACGGCACCGACACCGCCGCCCTGCGCACGGCAGCCCGCGGCGTCGGCCTGAACATGGACACCGCCGAGGCGCCGCGCAGCGCCGAAGCCACCGTACCTGGCTCGCGCTGGACGGTCTCCATCGCCCAATAACGAGTTCGACATGGCGACTTCTCCCTCTTCCGCTTCGGGCGCATCCGCATCACGCCGCTTGCCGCGCATCGGCGTGCCGGACTCGGTGCGCGATGCGGCCACCACATTCTGGATGCAGCGCGAACCGCGTGAACGGCGCATCCTGGCCGGGGGCGGCGTGATCCTGCTGCTTGTGATCGTGTACCTGCTGCTGTGGGAGCCGGCATTTGAGGGCCAACGCCGCATCGAAAAGGCCCTGCCCCAGATGCGCACCCAACTGGCCGAAATGGAAACGCTGGGGCAGGAGGCGCGCGGGCTGTCCGCCATTGCGGCCGCCCCTGTGCCGCACGGCGCCGAGCTGCAACAGGCACTCACCACGAGCCTCACCAACCACGGCCTGAAAGCCACGCGGATGGCGATGTCGGGGGAGAGCGTGCAGGTGCAACTGGACAAGGTGCCCTTCGGCGCCGTAGCCGAGTGGCTGCAGGAAGTGCGACAGGCCCAGCGCATGAAGGTGATTGACGCAAGCATCAAGTACGTGGGCGCTACCGCCCTGGTCAACGTGACGGCGACGCTGCAAGGCCCCGCCGCCGCAGGCCATTAACGGACCGCGCCGCCGATGGGGATCGAAACACTGCCGCCGCTGCGCCTGCGCCGTCGAGCCGATGCCGACGAACGGCCGAGCCTCGGCAGGCGCGTGCTGTGGTGTGTCGTCGCGTTGCTGGCGGTGGGCGTGACGGTGGTATCGCAATATCCGGCCGCCTGGGCCGCCGAGCGCATCGCGCAAGCGACCGGACACCGCGTGCTGCTGGCCGATAGCCAAGGCAGTATCTGGCATGGCAGTGCCACACTGGCACTCACGGCCGGCAACGGTGGTGCCGATGCGACCGTGCTGCCGGGGCGGCTGTCGTGGTCGGTGGATGTCCTACCGCTGCTGACGGGCACGCTGCGCGCCCACGTCACGCATGACCGCGCGCTCGAACAGCCGGTCACGCTGACGGTGTCGCCAGCGCGCTGGCAGGCCGAGCCCGGTGTGATGACGTTGCCGGCCTCGTTGCTGGAGGGCATTGGCGCGCCGTTCAATACGCTCAAGCTGGACGGCCGGCTGAGCGCGCGGTGGACGCCGCTGTCGGGAGATTTTGGCCACGGCCTGGGCCGTCCGGGCACGGCCCAGGGCGCGCTGACCGTCACGCTTGAGCAGGTATCATCCAGCCTCAGCCGGGTGCGGCCGCTGGGCAGCTACCAGGCCGTCATGTCGTTTGGCGGCGCGGGTGGCGCGAATGATCGACCAACAGCCCAACTGGCCCTGTCGACGCTGGCAGGGCCGTTGACACTGCAAGGCCAGGGCTCCCTCGGTCAGGGCGCGCATTTTGACGGGGTGGCGAGTGCCACGCCGGAGTCGGAACCACAATTGATTGGCCTGTTGAGCCTGCTGGGCCCGCGCGACGGGTCGCACCATCGACTACGCTTTTGATTCCCAGCCGGTGCGCGAGCCAGCGCGCCGACAACCATGAACGAGACCATGCAAAACGCCTCTTCCCGACTCACCGTTCGCGCCATCGTCCTGGCATGCTGCGCAGCAATGGTGGCCGGCTCGATGCCCGCCTACGCAGCCCCGCCAAGCGCGGCATCCGCCCAGAGTGGCAACCCGGGCAATCCGGGGGATGAGGTCTCGCTCAATTTCGTCAATGCCGATCTCGAATCGGTGGTGAAGGCCGTCGGCCAGGCCACCGGCAAGAACTTCATCGTCGATCCGCGCGTCAAGGGCTCGGTCAACCTCGTCACCGAGAAGCCGGTCACACGCTCGCAGGCGCTGGAATCGCTGGGCTCGATCCTGCGCATGCAGGGCTATGCGATTGTCGAAGGCAACGGCTTTACCAAGGTCGTGCCGGAAGCCGATGCCAAGCTGCAGGGCTCGCCAGTGAACGCGGCATCGCGCGGCGGCGAGCAGGTCGTCACGCAGGTCTTCCGCCTGCAGCACGAATCGGCCAACAACCTGGTGCCGGTGCTGCGGCCGATGATCGCGCCCAACAACACCATCACCGCATACCCGGCCAACAACACGCTGGTCATTACCGACTACGCCGACAACCTGCGCCGCATCGGCCGCATCATTGCGTCGATCGATACGCCGGCGGCGGGTGAGACTGAACTGATTCCGCTGAAGAACGCCGTGGCCATCGACGTGGCCGCCACGCTGCAGAAGCTGCTGGACCCGTCGGGTGGCGGTGCGGCAGGCGCGGGGGCCGGCGCCGCGCTGTCGGACCCCAGCCTGCGGACCTCCGTGGTGGCCGAGCCGCGCTCGAACAGCGTGATGGTCCGCGCTTCGAGCGCCGCGCGTCTGGCGCAAGCCAAGCAACTGATCGCCAAACTGGACGTGCCGTCCGCACGCCCCGGCAACATCTGGGTGGTGCCGCTCAAGAACGCCAACGCGGTGCAACTGGCTACCACGCTGCGCGCGATCGTTGCGGCGGACGCGACGCTATCGGCCGCGCAATCGACCGGCCCGGGCGGCCAGAGCGCTGCGCAAGGCGCAACTTCGCAGCCCGCGGGCGGCGCGGCCGGCTCGCAGTTCAACCAGAACACGCAAAACACCAATTACGGCAGCGGCTCCGGCTCGGGCAGTGGCTCGGGTAGCGGCAGCTCATCGTTCCGCGCCTCGTTCGGGCAGAACAACACGCCCACTACCGGTGGCATCATCCAGGCCGATCCGGCCACCAACGCACTGATCATCACCGCCAGCGAGCCGGTCTACCGCAACCTGCGCGCCGTGATCGACGATCTGGACGCGCGGCGCGCGCAGGTCTACATCGAATCGATGATCGTGGAGGTCACAGCCACCAAGGCGTCGCAGCTTGGCATCCAGTGGATGGTGGGCGCGGGCGGCCCGAATACCTACGGCGGCGGCGGTACCAACTTCGGCACCGGCTCGGGCAACCTGCTCACGCTGGCCGGCACGATTGCCACCATCACCTCAGGCGGCATCGGCAGCTCGGCCGCGCAGACAGCGCTCGGCAGCGTCAACGTCGGCCAGCTCAACGGCGGCCAGTTCGGCGTATTCAACAAGGCGTCGGGCTTGGGCGTGCTTCTGTCGGCGCTGGGCTCGGACGGCTCGGTCAACGTGCTCTCCACCCCCAACCTGATCACGCTGGACAACGAAGAAGCCAAGATCCTGATCGGTCAGAACGTGCCGATCACCACGGGCTCGTACGCACAGACCGGCACGGCGGCTTCGGTCACGCCGTTCCAGACGTTTGACCGCAAAGACGTCGGTATCACGCTGCGCGTCAAGCCGCAGATCACCGACGGCGGGCTGGTGAAGCTGCAGATCTTCCAGGAGTCGTCGGCCGTGGTGCCGGGCACGCAGAATGCGACGCAAGGCCCGACCACCAACGTGCGCTCGATCGAAACCAACGTGCTGGCCAACGACGGCCAGGTGGTGGTGCTGGGCGGCCTGCTGGAAGACAACTACCAGGACGGCGAGCAAAAGGTGCCGGGCCTGGGCGACATCCCCATTCTGGGCGCGCTGTTCCGCTCGGAAAACAAGACGCGCGTAAAGACCAACCTGCTCGTCTTCCTGCGCCCGATCATCCTGCGCACAGCCGATGCAACCGGTGCGCTGTCAGACAACCGCTATAACTACATGCGTGACACGCAGCAGGGCTTTGTCTCGCCGAACATGCTGCCGAGCACCTACGACAAGGACACACCGGTCCTGCCGTCGCCGAACACCATGCGCCCGGCCGAGAACTACGGCGATGTGTCGATCGTGCCGAAGGGCCCCGCAGGCGTGCAGGTGCCCCCGGGCGCCCCGATGCCGATGCCGCAATCGACCACGCGCAGCCAGCCGCGCCAACAAGAGTTCGCGCCGCCCACTTCCGGCGGCTACGACAGCAACGCGCCGCGCAAGGGCGGTTAAAGACTCATGGCCACGACGCAAGCTCCCATCACCGACGCCCGCACACTCGAGGCCCCCTCGCAGTCGGCCGTGCGGCTGGTGCCGTACGCGTTTGCGCGCGACGCCAAGCTGCTCGTCGCCCGCCAGGACGTCGACACGCTGGAAGTGTGGGTCTGCCCCGAAACCTCGCGCACGGCGCTGGCCGAGCTTGGCCGCGTGTTCGGCGCGCTGGAGTTGGTGACGCTGGATGCCGCCGCGCTGTCCACCGCCACGCAAACGGCCTACAACGCGCAAGATGGCAGCGCCGCCCAGGTGGTGGGCGAGGTGGAAGGCGAGGTGGACCTGTCGCGCCTGATGCAGGACATCCCCGCCGTGGAAGACCTGCTCGAATCCGAAGACGACGCGCCGATCATCCGCATGATCAACGCGCTGCTCACGCAGGCCGCGCGCGAGGGCGCATCGGACATTCACATCGAGCCGTTCGAGAATGCGTCCGTCGTGCGTTTCCGCGTCGACGGCACGCTGCGCGACGTGGTGCGCCCGAAGAAAGCGCTGCACGGCGCGCTCATCTCGCGCATCAAGATCATGGCGCAGCTCGACATTGCCGAGAAACGCCTGCCGCAGGACGGCCGCATCACGCTGCGCGTCGGTGGCCGCCCGGTGGACGTGCGTGTGAGCACCCTGCCCACCGGCCACGGCGAGCGCGCGGTGCTGCGTCTGCTTGACAAGGAAGCCGGCCGGCTCGACCTCGGCAAGCTCGGCATGGGCGCTGGCACGCTGGCGCGCTTCGACCACCTGATCAACCAGCCGCACGGCATCGTGCTCGTGACCGGCCCGACCGGCTCGGGCAAGACGACAACGCTATATGCCGCGCTGTCGCGGCTGGACTCGGCTTCCACCAACATCATGACGGTGGAAGACCCGATCGAATACGACCTGGACGGCATCGGCCAGACGCAGGTCAACCCGAAGATCGACATGACCTTCGCCAAGGCCCTGCGCGCCATCCTGCGCCAGGACCCGGACGTGGTGATGATCGGGGAAATCCGTGACTTGGAAACCGCGCAGATTGCCGTGCAGGCCTCGCTGACCGGTCACCTGGTGCTGGCGACGCTGCACACCAACGATTCGGCCTCGGCGGTGACCCGGCTGATCGACATGGGAATCGAACCGTTCCTGCTGTCGTCGTCGCTGCTCGGCGTGCTGGCGCAGCGGCTGGTGCGCCGCCTGTGCGTGCATTGCCGCCGCGAAGAAGTGCTCGAACTCACGCCCGCAGAAGTCGAAGCCGTGGCCGGCACACCGGTTGCGGAGGGCGTGGTGCCGGCTGCACCGGCACGCAAATCCGTGTGGCACCACGTCGGGTGCGAGCGCTGCAGCAACTCCGGCTACCAGGGTCGCACCGGCGTGTACGAGCTGCTGACTGTCACGCCCGAGATCCAGACCATGATCCACCGCCAGGCCGCCGAATCCGAAATCAAGGCATTCGCCATCGGCCAGGGCATGCAGACCATGCGCATGGATGCGCAGCGCTGGATCGACACGGGTGCGACGTCGCTGGAAGAAGTGTTGCGCGTGACGCGCGACTGAGCCGCGACCAAGACGCGACTGAACGAATAACGCATGCCAGCCTTCCGCTACGAAGCCGCCGACGCCGCCGGCAAGACCGACAAAGGTGTCATCGAAGCCGACAGCGCACGCCAGGCGCGTACCGTACTGCGCGCACGCGGGCTTACGCCGCTGGTGGTCGACGCGCTCGGCGCGCAGGCCACCAAGCGCGGCGGTTCGAGCTTTGGCAAGCGGCTCTCCGCGCAGGAGAACGCACTGGTCACGCGCCAGCTCGCCAGCTTGCTGGTCGCCGGGCTGCCGCTCGACGAGGCACTGGCTGCGCTTGCCGATCAAGCCGAACGCGCATACGTGGGCGAGCTGCTCGCAGCAATCCGCGCGGAAGTGGTGGGCGGTAGCTCGCTGTCGGTCGCGCTGGCGCAGCATCCGAAGGATTTTCCTGACATCTATCGCGCGCTGGTTTCCGCTGGTGAGCACTCAGGCAACCTTGGCCTCGTGCTCTCGCGGCTGGCCGACTACATCGAGAGCCGCAACGCGCTCACGTCCAAGATCAAGCTGGCGTTCACCTACCCGGCCATCGTCACGGTGGTGGCGTTTGCCATCGTGATCTTCCTGCTGTCATACGTGGTACCGCAGGTGGTGAGCGTGTTTGCCAACACCAAGCAGAAGCTGCCGACCCTCACGATCATCATGCTGTGGCTGTCGGACTTTGTGCGGAACTGGGGGTGGCTGGCGGCGATCGTGCTGGCGGTGATCGGCGTGCTGATCCGCAATCTGCTCAAGCAGCCGGCGTTGCGCTTGTCGTGGCACAAGTGGCTGCTGACGGCGCCGCTGTTCGGCAAGCTTGTTCGCGGCTACAACACCGCGCGGTTTGCGAGCACGCTGGCGATTCTCACGAGCGCTGGCGTGCCGATCCTGCGTGGGTTGCAGGCCGCCGGGGAGACGTTGAACAACGTCGCGCTCAAGACCAACGTGGAGGATGCCTCCACACGCGTGCGGGAAGGGACGTCGCTAGCGCGGGCGTTGGCGGCGCAGAATCAGTTTCCGCCCGTGCTGGTGCATTTGATTCGCTCTGGCGAGGCGACCGGTAATCTGCCGGCGATGTTGGAGCGGGCGGCACAGGGTGAGGCTCAGGAGTTGGAGCGTCGCACGCTATTCCTCACGGGCCTGCTGGAACCGGCGTTGATTTTGACGATGGGGGTGGTTGTGTTGCTCATCGTGTTGGCGGTGTTGATGCCGATTATTGAGATCAATCAGCTGGTGCACTGAATTTTTGTTTGTGGTGCATCCCTTGTTTCATCCCCTGCCGGGGCTGACTCACTTTCTTTGTCTTGCCAAAGAAAGTAAGCAAAGAAAAGCGCGCCCGATGCGGCGAAAGACTCCTTGAATTTATGTCGCAAGGAGGAGACGGGGAAAACTCGCTGCGCTCAGACAGTTCCCCGTCTTTTTTCCTCCTTGCAACAGAAATTCAAGGCGCCGCATAGGGCAAGGGAAAAGCAAACCATCTCTTGCCTGCGCACGACTTCGTCTTGAGTCCCTCTGCGCGCATCTCACGATCAATCACGCTTTGGCGCTCGCCTTTGTACTCCGCCGGTTTGGCCTTTGACGTTCCTGCCCTTGATGGCGCCTTGAATTTTCGTAAGCGGGCGGAAAAAAGATGGGGAACTGTCTGAGCGAAGCGAGTTTTCCCCATCTCCGCCCGGTTACGGAAATTCAAGGGAGGGGTTGCCATCTCGGGCGCGCCTTTCTTTGCCTACTTTCTTTGGCAAGACAAAGAAAGTAGGTCAGCCCCGGCAGGGGATGAAACAAGGGATGCACCACAAACAAAAAACCATCCCCACAAAAATCACCCTCACAAAACCACCTCCCGAGCACTATCCCTCCACTCCTGCACATAATCCGGCGTACCAGCAGGCGCAGCCTCAACCACCGGCGCCAGCGGCAACAACGCCATCGGCAGCACCCCAGCCCACACCGGCAGATCGAGGTCTTCGGCATCATCCTTCGGCCCGCCCGTGCGGACCTTGCACGCGGCTTCGTGCAGCGGTATGCGCAACACGGTCGTAGCCGCCAACTCCTTCGCATTGCCCGGGCGGGCCTGCTGCGAACGGCCCGGTGCGAGAAATTCCATGAAGGCATCCAGCACGGCAGGCTTGTGCGCGTCGGGCACAACCTCAAAGGCGCCGTAGATCACGGCCGAGCGGTAGTTCATCGAGTGGTTGAACGCCGATCGCGCGAGCACCAACCCGTCGATATGGGTGACGGTCACACACACCTGTGCGCCACTGCCGGCCAGCTTGAGCATGCGACTGCCGTTGGAGCCGTGGATGTAGAGGTGATCGCCCTCGCGCCAGCACGCGGTAGGGATGCAATGCACGCCATGCTCGTCAGCGAAGGCGATGTGGCAGACATAGGCTTCGTCGAGGATGGCGTGCAGCGTGGCGGCATCGTAGTGGCCACGGCGAGCGACACGGTTCACGCGCGTACGGTCGGTTGGTGAGGTTGCAGAAGTGGTCGTCATGGCAAGGCTCCAGATAGGGATGCGATCCGCCGACGATAGAAAAACCGTGGCACCATGCGTAGACCCACCAAAATGCAAAACCTTGGAGCCAGGATGGACTACGGCGTCTTGCTGTCGAACTACGAACGCACCGCCGCGCGCGGCAGTGAACGCGGCGATGCCGGCGTGCGGACCTCGCAACAGCATCGGCTGTATGCGTGCCTGCGCGCGGCCATCCTGAGCGGGCAGATCGAGGAAGGCACACGTCTGGCACCGTCGCGCTCGCTGGCGGAAGAGCTCGGTATTGCGCGCAATTCGGTGCTCTACGCCTACGAGCAATTGGCCGCGGAAGGCTTTGTGCTGAGCCGACGGCAGGGCACGGTGGTCGCGCGCGTCGGTCTGCAGCAGGCGCCGGTGCAGACGCCGGAAGCGCTGCCCGTGCTTTCGCGCCGGGTTGCCGGACTGGAACGCCCGAGCGGCGAGATGAGCGATCTACTGCCCTTCCTGCCCGGCACGCCAGCGCTGGATGAATTCCCGCTGGCGCAATGGCGGCGCTGCATGGAGCACGGCTGGCGCCGCATCGGCCCAGGCCAGATGGGTTACGGGCCGGTGGAAGGCAACGTTGCGCTGCGCCAGGCCGTGGCGGAATACCTGCGGGTGTCGCGTGGCGTGCGTTGCGAAGCAGCGCAAGTGTTCATCACCGATGGCACGCAGAACAGCCTGGACCTGTGCGCCCGCTCGCTGGCCGATGCAGGCGATACCGCCTGGATCGAGAACCCCGGCTATTACGGCGCCCGCGCGGCCCTGCAAGCGGCAGACTTGCGCCTGATACCGATCGGCGTGGATGCCGACGGCCTCGCCCCAACCGCAGACGACTGGCGCGATCGCCCGCCAAAACTCATCTACATCACGCCGTCACATCAGTACCCGCTCGGCGCGGTGATGAGCCTGGAGCGGCGTCTGGCCTTGATTCAGCAGGCTCGGGCGGCCGGCGCGTGGATCATCGAAGACGACTACGACAGCGAATTCCGCCACAGCGGTGCGCCGCTATCGGCCGTGCAGGGGCTCACCGCCGACGCGCCCGTCATCTACCTGGGTACGTTCAGCAAGATGCTGTTTCCGGCGCTGCGGCTCGGTTACATGGTCGTGCCGCCGGCCCTGGCGCCCGTACTGCGCAAGGCTGCCGGCGCGATGATGCTGCGTGGGCGCGTGGCCGAGCAGTTGGCGCTGGCGGAGTTCATTGAGGCAGGGCATTTCACGCGGCACCTGCGTCGCATGCGGCGCCTGTATGGCGAGCGCCGCGACGCGCTGCAAGCCGCCATTGAGCGCCATCTGACCGGCATGGTGACGGTGTCCGGCGGCGCGGGTGGCATGCACCTCTCCACCCGGCTCGACGCGCCTGTACCCGATGTGGACGTGAGCACCGCGGCCCGCGCGCACGGGATGGTGCTGCGGCCGCTGTCGCGCTTCTGCCTGCCGGGCACATTCACCACGCAGTACAACGGCCTCGTGCTCGGCTACGGCAACGTGCCGGCCAGCATGATGGACGGGCTGGTCGTACGCATCCGCAACGTCATCGAAACCTTGACCGGCTGATCAGACAACCATTCTTGTGGCGGCGGCCAGTTCGGCCAAGCTCCAGCCCGCCCCCACCAGAACGCGCCGGGTGTGCAAGTCCTCCAGCAGCGCGACATCGTCCACGTGCTCGCCCAGGTAGCGCAGGCGCTTGTCGCGCACCTCCACATACCCCGATGGGTAGCGCCTGGCGAGCGACTGCCACACCCCATGCACCCCGACGGACTGACGCGCGCCGCTCATCAGACACATCCCACTGTCGAGCGCGCGCCGGAATACGGTCGAGGCCAATCCGCGCCGCTGGTACGCCAACGCGTACTTCGAGTGCGGTGCACGCAGATAGCGATCCGCGCGCTTGTCCAGCTCAATCAAGCGGTTAAAGACCGTGTAGCCGGCCAAGCGCCGTGCAGCCACGTCTTCGACATAGACGTAGATCTCGCCATCGGCCTCGCGTGTGTGCAAGCGAAAACCCGGCAAGGTGCCGTCGTCGACGGTCATGCCATGCAGCGGCGTGCCGGGCGTTTGCATGCGTTCATACAACGCATCGAGTTCGCGCTCGATGTCTTCGTTGTTGAATTCGACGTCGGTGCGCAAGCCGAGCGGCGCAAGCCATCCACGCAGCGATTGCACCATCGATGCCAACGTCGGCACGGCCGGTGGCGGCATGTGCAGGGTCAGTACGGTGCTCATGCGGCCTCCGCCCAATGGCCGCTGATGAGCCGTGCCGGGGGCTCGGTGGCGCGAATGCGGGCGCTGGCGTGCCAGTCGTCCATGCGCACGCTCAAGCCCGCGTGGATGCCATAGCCCGGCCCGGCGATGATCACTCCACCCGCCTCCACGCCCTCGCCTGCGCGGATGGCGCCACCGGCTTCGATGTCGCCCCAGGCCTTGATGCCCCAGCCCGCTTCCAGGTGCGTGCCGGCGTGCAAGTCGGCGCCAGCCAGGATGCCGTGCGCGCTCACGATGGAGGCCTCGCTGCGCGCGTCGGCGCCGGCACGCAAGCCCTTGCCGCAGCGCACGTTGCCGCGCGCAGCCAGCGCTTCGCCAATCAGCAGGTCGCCGGTCACGTCGATGTCGGCATCGCAATGCAAATCGCGGTGCACGCGCGCGACGCCACCAACATGCAATGCGCCGGTGGTCGTCACGCTCCAGCCGACACGCAGATCGCCGCCCACGTGCACGCTGCCGTCGCAGTAGAGGCCAGCCTTGGCTTCAAGATCCCCGCCGGTGGTGATCGACTCGCCAGCGCGCACGCCACCGCCCGTGCGAATCGCTTGGCCCGCGCGCAACACGCCACCCACGTGGATGCCACCACGCACAACGATGGTGCCGGCGAAGACCAGCGCATCGGCCTCGATGTCGTCGGCTTCGAGCACGGCATCGGTCGGGCCAAAGTTGTCGAGCAGCCAGATCGCATCGGTAATGCGGCCTTCGTGCACGAGGCTGTTGAGCAGGTGTTGGTAGTCGGTGCCGTTGTGGCGGTTGCGGATGTACCAGCGGTAGCCATCCGCGCAAGGCCGCTTGGCCTTGACGAAGTTCTGCGTGAGTTCCATGGCGGTTCCTGCGCCGCCGTGCCGGGTCGTGTCGGGCAATGGCAGGCGAGCCGGCGCCGGCGCGTGTCAGCGCCAGGCCGGTGTTAAGGGAGGGTGAAAGCGGAGAAGGCCGTGCGGGGCGGGTGCGCCAGATGGGGCGGCGCCCCGCACGGCTTACGAAAGCCGGGCGAGCAGGAAGTGCCGCAGGGCTACGTGCAGGAGCGAGGAGTCATGCGCAGCACCGCAACGCACGCGCGTGCAGGCAGCCGGCAAGGCTTGCCGACGCAGCGCGTGGAGGGGTTGGGGGCGGAGCATGATCGCGGTTGGGTGGTCTTCAGACGTAACCGCGAAGGATGGCCGCGGCCGCATCGAAAGTCCAGTAGCAAGGTGACGCAGGCGCAGCTTGTTGACGCAAGTTTGCGAATACGCGGCGCTTTCCGCAACCGACGTTGCATGCGGTGCAGCACCATGTCCGCGCCCCGACCAACGCGCCACTTCTGTGCCGAAAACGCCGCAACCTCGGGAAAACCCACCCCCATTCTTGCTGCGTTGCACGGTGTTCGGAATGTCACGCGATGCTACGATGCCCCGACCCATGGCCGTCTGCCAGTTTCCACAAGAAGCGGCGCGGACGGCACCAAAAGAGACCTGCTGTCGGTGATCCCGACACACCCCACCCGGAGCACGCATGAATGCCCCTCTGAACGACGCGCTACGCCGCGCGCTCGAAACCGTTTCCCTGGACGACAAGTACACGCTCGAGCGTGGCCGCATCTACATCAGCGGCACGCAGGCGCTCGTGCGTCTGCCGATGCTGCAGCAGGAGCGCGACCGCGCTGCCGGGCTGAACACGGCGGGCTTCATCTCCGGCTATCGCGGCTCGCCGCTGGGGGCACTGGACCAGGCCTTGTGGAAGGCCAAGAAGCATCTGGCGGGGCACAACATCGTCTTCCAGGCGGGGCTTAATGAAGACTTGGCCGCCACGGCGGTCTGGGGCTCGCAGCAGGTCAATCTGTATCCGAATGCCAAGTTCAGCGGCGTGTTCGGCATGTGGTACGGCAAGGGCCCGGGCGTGGACCGCACGATCGACGTGTTCAAGCACGCCAACTCGGCCGGTTCGTCCGCACACGGCGGCGTGCTGGTGCTCGCAGGCGATGATCACGCCTGCAAGTCGTCCACGCTGGCGCACCAGTCGGAGCACGTCTTCAAGGCCGCCGGCATTCCGGTGCTGTATCCGTCGAACGTGCAGGAGTACCTCGACTACGGCCTGCACGGCTGGGCGATGAGCCGCTACTCCGGCCTGTGGGTATCGATGAAGTGCGTGACGGACGTGGTGGAATCGTCGGCCTCGGTGGACGTCGATCCGCACCGCGCCGAGATCATCCTGCCGGAAGATTTCATCATGCCGCAGGGCGGCCTGAACATCCGCTGGCCCGATCCGCCGCTGGTGCAGGAAGCCCGCCTGCTCGACTACAAGTGGTACGCGGGCCTGTCGTACGTGCGTGCCAACAAGCTCGACCGCGTGGTGCTCGATTCGCCGCAGGCGCGCTTCGGCATCATGACCGCCGGCAAGGCGTACCTGGACGTGCGCCAGGCGCTGGTCGACCTCGGCCTCGACGATGAAACCTGCCGCCGCATCGGCATCCGCCTGTACAAGGTCGGCTGCGTGTGGCCGCTCGAAGCGCATGGCGCACGCGCGTTTGCCGAAGGGCTGCAAGAGATTCTGGTGGTGGAAGAGAAGCGCCAGATCCTCGAATACCAACTCAAGGAAGAGCTGTACAACTACCGCGACGACGTGCGCCCGCGCGTGTACGGCAAGTTTGATGAACGCGACAACGCCGGCGGCGAATGGTCCGTGCCGATGGCCAACTGGCTGCTGCCGGCGCACTACGAGCTCTCGCCCGCGCTGATCGCCCGCGCCATCGCCACGCGGCTGGAGAAGTTTGAGCTGCCGTCCGATGTGCGCGCCCGCATTGAAGCGCGCATCGCCATCATCGACGCCAAGGAAAAGGCGCTCGCCAAGCCGCGCATCACCGCCGAGCGCAAGCCGTGGTTCTGCTCGGGCTGCCCGCACAACACGTCGACCAACGTGCCGGAAGGCTCGCGCGCGCTGGCCGGCATCGGCTGCCACTACATGACCGTGTGGATGGACCGCCGCACCGACACTTTCAGCCAGATGGGCGGCGAAGGCGTGGCGTGGATCGGCCAGATGCCGTTCTCGGGCGACCAGCACGTGTTCGCCAACCTGGGCGACGGCACGTATTACCACTCGGGCCTGCTGGCGATTCGCGCGTCCATCGCGGCCAAGGTGAACATCACCTACAAGATCCTCTACAACGACGCCGTGGCCATGACCGGCGGCCAGCCAGTGGACGGCCCGCTCTCCGTGCCGCAGATTGCCGCGCAGGTGCATGCCGAAGGCACGTCGCGCATCGTCATCGTCACGGACGAGCCGGAGAAGTACAACGCCGCCATCAAACTGCCCGAAGGCGTGACCGTGCATCACCGCGATCGCCTGGATGCGATCCAGCGCGAGCTGCGCGAGGTCGAAGGCACCAGCGTGCTGATCTACGACCAGACCTGCGCCACCGAGAAACGCCGCCGCCGCAAGCGCGGCACGATGGCTGACCCGGCACGCCGTGCGTTCATCAACGACGCCGTGTGCGAAGGCTGCGGCGATTGCTCGGTCAAGTCGAACTGCCTGTCGGTCGAGCCGCTGGAAACGGAGCTGGGCACCAAGCGCAAGATCAACCAGTCGTCGTGCAACAAGGATTTCTCGTGCGTGAACGGCTTCTGCCCGAGCTTTGTGACGGCCGAAGGTGCGCAGGTGCGCAAGCCAGAATCGCACGGCGTGTCGATGAGCGACCTGCCGCTGCTGCCGCACCCTGAGCTGCCCGCCATCCAGCGCGCGTATGGCGTGCTGGTCACGGGCGTGGGCGGCACGGGCGTGGTGACCATCGGCGGCCTGCTCGGCATGGCCGCGCACATCGAGGGCAAGGGCGTGACCGTGCTCGACATGGCGGGCCTCGCGCAGAAGGGTGGCGCGGTGCTCTCACACGTGCAGATCGGCGAGCGCCCGGACAGCATCCACGCCACGCGCATCGCCATGGGCGAGGCGGACCTCGTGATCGGTTGCGATGCGATTGTCTCGGCATCAGACGAAGTGCTGTCCAAGGTGCAGTACGGCCAGACGCGCGCCATCGTCAACAGCACGGCATCGCCCACGGCCGACTTCATCAAGAACCCGAACTGGCGCTTCCCGGGCAGCTCGGCGGAAGCCGACATCCGCGCCGCCATCGGCGATGCCTGCGCATTTGAAGACGCCAACACGCTGGCCGTGCGCCTGCTGGGCGACGCGATCTACACCAACCCGCTGGTGCTGGGCTTTGCGTGGCAGAAAGGCTGGCTACCGCTGACGTACGACGCGCTCATCCGCGCCATCGAACTCAACGGCGTGGCGGTCGACAAGAACAAGACCGCGTTCGAATGGGGCCGCCACCTCGCGCAAGACCGCGATGCGGTGCTGAAGTTGGCTGACGATGCGCCGCGTGCCAAGGCCGACGTCATCGCCCTGCCCTCGCTGGACACGCTGATCGCCCGTCGCGTCGATCTGCTGACCGCGTACCAGAACGCTGCGTATGCGGCTGAATTCCGCGCGGTGGTCGAGCGGGTGCGTGCGGCGGAAACGGCGGTGGTTGGCGCCGGCCAACCGCTGGCGCTCACGGAAGCCGTGGTGCGCAACCTGTCCAAGCTGATGGCGTACAAGGACGAATACGAAGTCGCCCGCCTGTACACCGACCCGGCGTTCCTCGACAAGCTGCGCGCGCAGTTTGAAGGCGAGCCCGGCCGCGACTACCAGCTCAACTTCTGGCTCGCCCCGCCCATGACGGCCAAGCGCGATGAGAAGGGCCACCTGGTCAAGCAGCGCTTCGGCCCGAACACGATGCGCATCTTCAAGGTACTCGCCAAGCTCAAGGGCCTGCGCGGCACGGCGTTCGACGTGTTTGGCAAGACCGAAGAGCGCCGCACCGAACGCGCGCTCATCAGCGAATACCGTGCGCTGGTGGATGAACTGGTGAAGGGGCTGACCGCGCAGAAGCTGGCGCAGGCCGTGGAACTGGCGCGTTTGCCGGAAGACATTCGCGGCTTCGGCCATGTGAAGGACGCCAACCTTGCCGCCGCACGCATCCGCTGGAACAAGCTGCTGGCGCAGTGGCGAGATCCGGCGGGGGCACAACGCGCGGCCTGATCGGCATTCAGCATCGCCATGAAAAAACGGAGGCTTCAGCCTCCGTTTTCTTTTACTGCTTTGCTGCCGGGCGGTAGTCCTTCATCAGCCAGCGCGATAGGAAAAACGTGCGGCGGAGTTCTTGGATTTTCTCGTAGTCGGCGTTGACGAAGCGGCGGCTGGTTTGTTTTTCGTATTGGCGAAGGACGTATAGGTTGGCGATCTTGGGGCCGAGGACCTTCAAGCTTAGATATGCGAACGCACCGACCAACAATGGCACAGCCAGGAAAATCGCATTGTTTTTGGAACCCGTATAGATTTGGAAGAGCAACGGCACATTGACGGTCACCGGCGCCCACATCCAAACCGACGCGAGGGGACTACGTTCGGGTGAAAGAGCTGCGGATCGGTCCGGCATCACGATATACCTGTCGAAATCCACAGCACCTTTGAATTTTTTCTTCCACTCGCCTGTACGGACCGCTTGATAATAACCGAGGCCACTGAAGCGCCTCTTCGCACCAAACCAAAGAGGGAGCAATATTGATAACTCGTAAATTATTAGAACAATCAGTCTCTTATGACTCGCACCAGAAACATCTGCCGCAAGCAACGCCGCCCCTCCTCCCATCGCCACGGCTAGCAATAGATACCCTAGAATTATTGAATTTATTTCATACTGAACGGAGAATTTTGCCTTGTACTTAACGAAAATTCCATGAATTATCCCAACACAAGAGAACACCAGAGTAGTCATCAAGACAAACCATCCTTGGCCATCCCCCGCCTTGAACTCGATCGCAACGCCCACAACAAGCAGCCCTAAAAATGCATTAAATGCAGAAAAAATGTAAGGCGCCCTTGGAACCAAGAAAGTAGCACGCTCAATTGTTACCAGCATTTCATCGCCCCATCCTTTCTTCCACAAGAGACGCCGATCTATTTCCCATATCGAGAGCTCCCCAGGCAATTTGTGCAAAGAAACCGAGTCCGAAGCTGACAAGGATAACCGGGGCACCTGTCGCCGCAAGTCCAAACAAGCCCACAGCCACCGCGCTCGTGGCAAGAGAGACACCAAACCCCACCAAATTCCCGCTCTGACTCCGCGCCGAGCTAATAGCAAACCGACGCGCATCAAACTTCAGCTTTCCATTGGTATCCCGGCGAATAGCGTCTGCCAAGTCCAGCACCGCACTTGGGCCGAACGTCAACACACCTGCTCCAACTCCACCTCGGATATACACCCGCGCCAGCGGCGACACCTTGGGCGCCAGCTCCCGCAAATTCGCATTCTTGATCGCCCCACTCGCCACTTGCGTACGGAGGTTGACCTTGCCGTTCTGCCCTAGCAGCGCCGGTTGCACCGTTTCGATCGGCATGTTGGTAATCCGAATCTTCGGCCGTGGTCGGCCCTTGCCGCTGGTGTTGCCGTTGTAGAGCGTGACGTAGGCGTTGATGCGTACAGACTTGCTCTGCCCAGACAGAATCCGCTGCGCCCCAGTCTGAATCGACTTCTCAAGGCGTGCGGCATGTCCGGCGTGCGCTGCAGACACACCCGTATTCAAGTTGGCCAGCAAGCCACCGGGGCCAATGGCTGCGCCGCGTGCTTCCGACATGAACCGCTCAGCGGTACCAGGCGCACCACCCGGGCTGCCATACAGGTACTCCATCATCCACGACGTATTGCCTTGGTTCTGCGGTGCCGGCTGTGCATCGACGGCGAGCATGCTGCCAATCAGTTGCGCGGCCAACGCTGGGTCAAGGTCGAAATCGCCATTCAGCAGTTCGGTGCCGATGTGCCAACCGTCGGCTCGGCAGAGCGGATCAACGCTGTTCGGCAGGGTGTTGGTTGGCAACGTGTTGCGGTAGCGATTCAACGACTGGCAAACAGTGCTGGCCTGGGCACGGGCAATGCAAGCGGCAGAACTCGACATGGTCTTCTCTCTGGCGGACGAAAACAGGCCAAGCTAGCTGAGTTGCCGGCTGATCTCTATCGGACGGTTCCGATATTCAAGAAACCCGGCGCGCCCCGCCCCTTCCGCTTGCCCAGGCCCGCCGCTGCTCGCTACACTGCCCGGGCTCGCGTCAAACAGGCGCGGCCGGGCTTGGAAACCCCGCCTTTTGAACAACCCAGGAAAAACCACTGAAGGTTTTTGCTGCGCCGTCGTTCGCCTATACGGGCGGGCCTCGGCGGGTACGGCTTCGGCCGTGCCGGCTTTGGTTGTTCGCCGGTGTTTCCAGCCTGTCGTGTGCCCGCCCACCCCTTGCGGTGGGTGGTTCCTCACCCCTGCCAAGGAAGACACGCTGATGACCGGCACCACTTCCCCGATTGCACCCAGCCTGCAACCCTGCATCGATGCCGCGCGCGAAGAACTCGGCGCGGGCATCGCCAAGCTCGATACGCTGTTCAAGGTGATTGAAGACTTGGGCAACGAGCGCTTTCAGCATCTGGACGCTGTCACCCACGCCACCTACCTATGGATGTGCGCCGACCTGACGCGCGAGATCAAAGCCGCGTGGCGGCGGCTGGAGACGATGCAGGCGGCTTGCACCGTCTGATCCGTCAACCCGGCACGATCTGCTGCGCGTAGTCGTATAGGTCTTGCAGGATGTTCTGCGCGCGCGCGTCGCCGGACTCTGCTGCTTCGGCGCCGAGCTGTTGGAGCCGCTCACCGAAAGCCTCAAACGTCAGATAGCCGCCGCTGCCCTCGAACAGGCGCTCGGCACGCAAGTGCTCCCACTGCTCGTATTCGTCTTCGGAAAGCGTGTCGGGGAAGTTGCGTGCGCGATAGTGAAACAGCAGCTCGGGCAGACGCGCATCGGCGAAATCCGGGTGCAGGTTCGCAAGCTGCTCGCCGCTGAGCGTGCGCAGTTCGTTGAGCGTGCGGCGATCGTCGTTGCTGACGAAGCCGCCGTAGAGGTTCTGGTCCACGTCTTCGATCGGCTCCAGCTCGCGGGCGTAGACCTGGCGCCACGTTTCGCGCAGGTCCGGTGCGCCCTGGGCGATGCCGGCATGGCGTTCGATGAGGGCGAAATCGATGCCCCAACGCTCTGCCTGCGCCGGCTGCAACGTCTTCAGGTTGCTGATGACGATGGGCGACTTGTTGATGTGGATCGACTTGATGGGCAAGCGCGCGGTGCCCTCGGCCAAGTCTGCGGTGCGCGTGAACATACGCTCGCGGATGGTGGCGACATCCATGTCGAACAACTCCGACGGATCAAACGCCAAGTCCCACACGATCAGTTCGTTCTTGTTGGTCGGGTGACCGCCCAGCGGCCACACCAGGGCCATGCAGCCGCGTTCCACGCCGTACATGCCGGAGATATGCAGCAGCGGGCGCGGTGCATTGCCAATCTCGGCAATCACGCGGTCTTTCTTGCGCAACGCCAGGCAGAAGTCGAACAGGCGCGGCTGCGCGTTGCGGATCAGGCGCGCCAGCGCAATCGTCGCGCGCACGTCAGACACCGCATCGTGCGCGGCTTCATGCACCAGGCCATTGGCCTTGGACAGATGCTCCAGCTTGAAGCTCGGCTTGCCGTCTTCGTGTTTCGGCCACTGGATGCCATCCGGGCGCAGCGCCCACGTGGTGCGCACCACATCCAGCAAGTCCCACCGCCCGCACTCGTTCTGCCACTCGCGTGCGTATGGGTCGATCAGGTTGCGCCAGAACAGGTGGCGCGTGACTTCGTCGTCAAAGCGGATGGTGTTGTAGCCGACGCCGATGGTGCCGGGCGTGCCCAGTTCGCGCTCGATGGCCTGCGCAAATTGGTACTCCGGAATGCCCTGCTTGGCGCACTGCTGCGGCGTGATGCCGGTGATCAGGCACGACACGGGGTCCGGCAGCCAGTCGTTGGACGGCTGGCAAAACAATTCGACCGGCTCGCCGATTTCGTTGAGTTCGGCATCGGTGCGGATACCCGCGAACTGCGCGGGGCGATCCCGGCGCGGCACGGCGCCGAAGGTTTCGTAGTCGTGCCAGAGGAAGGTTGGGGTGACGGGCAAAGCAGTGGCTCGCAGAAAAAGGCCAGAGATGCCGGCATGCTAACAGCCTTGCCGATGCCCTCTGGCGGCCGGCCCCGCGCTTGACTCACATCAACCCGCACCCGGCGCTCGTCGACCAGACTGGTAGCACCCCCTACCCCTGGAGATGTCTCATGGCCCAGTCGATGAAAGCCGCGGTTGTCCATGCGTTTGGCGAACCCCTGCGCATTGAGGAGGTGCCGATTCCCACACCTGGGCGCGGGCAGATTCTGGTCAAGATCGCGGCCTCGGGCGTGTGCCATACCGACCTGCACGCCGCTGATGGCGACTGGCCCGTCAAGCCGAGCCTGCCGTTCATCCCCGGGCACGAGGGCGTGGGTTATGTGGCGGCGGTGGGTGAAGGCGTGACCAACGTCAAGGAAGGCGACCGCGTGGGCGTGCCCTGGCTCTACACCGCCTGCGGCCATTGCGAGCACTGCCTGAGCGGCTGGGAAACCCTCTGCCACGCGCAGCAGAACACCGGCTACTCCGTCAACGGCGGGTATGCCGAATACGTATTGGCCGACCCAAACTACGTCGGCCACCTGCCGGCACAAGTCAGCTTTGAAGAGATCGCCCCGATCCTCTGCGCGGGGGTGACGGTCTACAAGGGCATCCGCATGACGGATACGCGGCCCGGCCAGTGGATCACCATCTCGGGCATCGGCGGGCTGGGCCATGTGGCGGTGCAGTACGCGATTGCCATGGGTCTGCACGTGGTGGCTGTGGACGTGGCGCCCGACAAGCTGGCACTGGCACGCGAGCTGGGCGCCAAACTGGTCGTCGATGCGTCTCAGCAGGACCCGGCAGCCTTCATCCAGAAAGAGGTTGGCGGTGTGCACGGCGTGCTGGTGACGGCGGTGTCGCGCAGTGCGTTTGCACAGGCGCTGGGCATGGTGCGGCGCGGCGGCACGATCTCGCTCAACGGGCTGCCACCGGGGGATTTTCCGCTGCCGATCTTTTCCACGGTGCTCAATGGCATCACGGTGCGCGGCTCGATTGTGGGCACGCGGCGCGACTTGCAGGAGTCGCTGCAGTTTGCGGCCGAGGGGTTGGTACGCGCCCATATCCACCGCGACAAGCTCGACAACATCAACCAGGTGTTCGCCGATCTGAAGGCCGGCAAGGTGGATGGCCGCATCGTGCTGACCCTGTAAGCACCGGTTCACCCTCACGCCAGACACGGGGCGAGTAAGCTCTGAGCGTCACCTTCGCCCGCTCTATCGCCATGCGCATTCTCTTTTTCAGCAGCCACCGTTATGACGAAGACAGCTTCCGCGCCGCCCTGGCGCGCGGTGGGCAGCGCTTCGATCTGGTCTTCCAGCGCGCCCATCTGGACGCGCACACCGCGCCGCTTGCGGCGGGGTTCGAGGTGGTGTGCCCGTTCGTCAATGATTGCCTGAACGCCGATGTGCTGGCCGCGCTCGCTGCCGCTGGCACGCGGCTGATTGCGCTGCGCTCAGCGGGCTTTAACCACGTCGACCTGGCCGCCGCACAGCGCCTGGGGCTGACGGTGGTGCGCGTGCCGGCCTATTCGCCGCATGCGGTGGCCGAGCACGCGGTCGGCATGATCCTCACGCTCAACCGTCGCCTGCACCGCGCTTGCAACCGCACGCGGGAGGGCGACTTTTCGCTGGATGGCCTGCTCGGCTTCGACTTGGCCGGCAAGACGATCGGCGTGGTCGGCACGGGGAAGATCGGGCAAGTGTTTGCGCGCATCATGGCCGGCTTCGGCTGCCGGGTGCTGGCGTTCGATCCTTTTCCGCAAGCCTCGCTGACGGCGGCGGGGGTGACGTATCTACCACTGCCCGAGTTGCTGGCGCAGTCCGACATCGTGAGCCTGCATTGCCCGCTCAATGCGGATACGCACCACCTGATCGACGCCAGCGCAATCGCCAGCATGAAGACCGGCGCAATGCTGATCAACACCAGCCGCGGCGGCTTGGTCGACAGCCCCGCCCTGATCAATGCGCTCAAAACGGGCCAACTCGGCCACCTGGGGCTAGATGTGTACGAAGAAGAGGCCGACCTGTTCTTCGAAGACCGCTCCGCCGACGTGCTGCAAGACGATGTGCTGGCGCGGCTGCTGACGTTTCCCAACGTCATCGTCACGGCGCACCAGGCGTTCTTCACGCGCGAAGCGCTGGCGAGCATTGCCGACACCACACTCGCCAACGTGGCGGCATGGGCGGCCGGTGCGCCCGTCAACGTGGTGAAAGCTTAGGCCTCCGACGGCTGGGACAGCTCGCTCTCGCCCTCTTTCACGTAGATGGAGTTGCGCGGCTTGGCCAGCACGCGGCGCACCATCGGCTCGAAGAACGACAGCGGCAGGTTGTCGTAATCCGGCATGAAGGCGGCGCCGTCGTACTTGGCGCAGAACTCGGCGGTGCGCTCGAACAGCGCGGGCTGGCTGCGGTACTGCTCGCGCAGGTTGCGGTCGAGCCCCAGGTGGTGGAAGAAGTAGTAGCCCTGGAAGATGCCGTGCTTCTCGACCATCCACAGGTTCTCGGGGCTGACGAACGGCTTGAGGATGGCGGCGGCGATGTCCGGGTGGTTGAAGCTGCCCAGCGTGTCGCCAATGTCATGCAGCAACGCGCAGACCACGTATTCCTCGTCGCGGCCGTCGCGGTGGGCCAGCGTGGCGGTTTGCAGGGAGTGCGCGAGGCGGTCGATGGGGAAGCCGCCGCAATCGCCGTCGAGCAGCTTCAGGTGCGCAAGCACGCGGTCCGGCAGCGCACGGGCGTAGGGCATGAACTCACTGGAGATGGCGGCCCAGTCCTCGCGCGTGCCGTGCTCCATGTGTGAGAACGTCGCGCGCGCGGCGGTGTGTTGCGTCATGGGGTGTCTCCTTCGTCGCCTGAAGAGGTCTGGGGCGCTGCGTCGTGGATGCGCAGCTTGCTGTGGATAACCACTGTGGATAACTGCTGTGGATAATTCCTGTGGATAACGCCGAGCCATTCTCTGCCCGGGCCTTGCCCGCAGACTGTCAAGCGTTTGACAATGATCGGACCACCCTTGCCGCATCTTGTCGCCATGCCCGCAGACGCTTCTCACGCCGCACGCCTCCCCACTTCGGCCCCGACGCCTGCGCAATTGGCCCAAGGCTGGCTGCGCGACGCACCGGTCGACCTGCTGACCGAAATCGCGCCCACCGCGCGCCTGATCACCTATCCCGACGGTGAATGCATCCACCCGCACGGCGGACCGGCCCAGGGCATGTTCCTGATCGTGCGCGGCCGCGTACGCATCAGCCGGACGACGGATGCCGGCAGCGAACTCGTCTACGGCGTCCTGCGCGCGGGCGAGTGGTTTGGCGAGATCGCCCTCATCGACGGCGGCGGCCGCACGCACAGCGCCCATGCACAAGGGCCGACCACGCTCATCCTGCTGGGCAGTGCGGCATTTGCGCGCGTGGTGTCTGCCTATCCGGCCGGTATGTGGGCGCTGATGCAGCAGCTCTGCCAGCGCATCCGGCTGATCTTTGACGAGTTCGAGCACGCCAGCGAAATGCCCGCCGATGCGCGACTCGCCCAGCGCCTGCTGCAACTCGCCCGCGCCGGCGACGGGCGGACCGTGGCCGCCAGCAATGAAGAACTGGGCCGCATGCTGGCGCGCTCGCGACAGACCATCTCCAAGTATTTGCAGGCGTGGCAGCGCGCCGGGTGGATTCGCTGCCACTACAGAACGGTGGAAATTGTCGATACGCCGGCGCTGCGCGCGCTCGCGGGTAGCCACTAACGATGTGCTCCTCCGATCGGGGCACGCGCAATTCAGCGCGCGCCGCTAGAATTTCCCACACGCTACGCAAGCCCACCGCCCCTTCGCTTCCGCCCCCATGACCTCCCCGCTCTCGCCGGCCTCGCCCGAAGGTCGGCGCCTTGTGTTGCTGCTTGGCCTCGCACAAACGGTCTCGTGGGGCACGCTGTATTTCACCTTCACCGTCTTCCTGGCGCCGATGCATGACACGCTCGGCTGGGCGCGGCCGTTTCTGGCGGGCGGGTTCTCGCTGGGGCTGCTGGTGTGGGCGCTGTGTTCGTTCTGGGTGGGACGCGCGCTGGACCGGTGGCCCGCGCGCCGCGTGATGGGCACAGGCACGATGCTGGCGGCGGGCAGCCTGCTGGCGTGGTCGCTGGTCTCCAATCAAACCGCGTTCCTATTGCTCTGGCTACCGATGGGGGTGGCCATGGCCACCACGCTGTACGACCCCGCCTTTGTTGTGCTGCGCCAGGCGTTTGGTGATGCCTATCAGCGGCCCATCATCGGGCTCACGCTGATCGCGGGGTTCTCAAGCACGATCTGCATTCCGCTGGCGCAATGGGGGGTGGAGCACATCGGCTGGCGGCATACGCTGCAGGTATTTGCCCTGGCGCAGGTGCTGGTCTGCCTGCCAGTGCATCTGCGACTGCGCGTGCGGCCGCAGCAGCAGGCATCAGCGAGTACCGTCGATGATCCCGCGCCGATCCACACCTCAGCATGGCGCATGGTGCTGCGCCTGCCCGTGTTCTGGGCCGTGGTGCTGGCCTTCGTGGCCATCAGCCTGATCGCCACGGTGCTCGGCGCCCATCTGATCCCGCTGCTCTCCGAAAAAGGCGTGCCGACGGGCCGTCAATTGCTGATCGCGGCGCTCATTGGCCCGGCGCAAGTACTCGGCCGGCTGGCGATGATGCGTTTTCGCCTGCCACACCCCGTCCGCGTCGCCCCGGCCACGTATGCCGCAATGGCCGTGGCGCTCGTTCTGCTGGCGCTCTCCAGCGGGCCCCTGCTACTGGCTTTCGCGCTCATCTACGGGGCGGCCAACGGCATCAACACCATGCTGCGCGCGATCGCCATGCCAGAGCTGGTGTCGCGCAACCAGTACGCCACCCTTAACGGCCTGATGATGACGCCCGTGCTGCTGGCCCAGGCCAGCGCGCCATGGCTCGGGGCACTGCTGTGGAAAGCGACGGGCGGCTACGCGGCTGTGGAATGGGCGATGGTGGCCTGCGCGCTCATCGCCCTGTGCGCCTTCACGTATGGGCTGCGGCACGCGCCTACGCGTTCAGCGCGGGAGGGGGTCCAACACGCCGAAGCGACGCCGACGTCATGACGACATCGTCACTTAAACGGCGGAAGATTACTGTTAGGAACCTTTGTTGACGCGAATCTGTCATTGAAACACGAGACGTGATGTTTCATTCTCATGTTAGAAGCGGCCCGCTTTTTGCGGCACCGCCAACGGAGGACGCGCAGTGTCACAGGCTCATCAAGCAACATCATCCGCAAGCCCGCCGATGCCGTGGTCGATGCAGGAAATCGACTACAGCGGCATCAACGTCGCGCGCGTGCGCGAGAACCGCACGCTGTTCTACCTGGTGGTCTGTGCTTCGTTCGTGGAAAGCGGCTCCGACCTCTACGCCGGCAACCTCGCCCAGTATTACGCAGACCAACCTGAAGCTGCGCACTGGCTGATGCACCACTGGGAGCGCGAAGAACTGCAGCACGGCCGCGCTCTGCGCCGCTACGTCGAAACCGTGTGGCCCGAGTTCGACTGGGAACGCGGCTACGCCCGCTTCTTCGAGGAATACTCCGTCACCTGTTCGGTCGACCAGTTCGAGCCGACACAAGCGCTGGAAATGGTCGCGCGCTGCGTGGTCGAGATGGGCACCGCCACCTTCTACCGAGCCATCGCCCAGGCCGCTGCCGAGGCCGACGAACCCGTGCTGCGTGATCTCGCCAGCCGCATCTCGGCCGACGAGGTCCGGCATTACAAACACTTCTTCCGCTTTTTCAACGCCTGTAACGCGCGCGAAGGCGTGGGTCGGATGCGGGTGCTCAAGGCACTCGCCTCGCGCCTGCGCGAGATCAAAAACGAAGATTCGATGATCGCCCTGCGCAACGTGCTGCGCATCGAACGCGGCGAGGAAGACGTGCCCGAAGCCGACGTGCGCGCGCTGAACTCCAGCGTGAGCGCGATGGTGCGGGCGCACCTGCCAATCGACATGGCGGCCAAGATGCTACTCAAGCCGTTGCGGCTGCGTCCGGGGCTGGAGCGGTCGATTCGGCCGCCGCTGGTGGCGCTGGTGCGGCGAGTGATGCTGCACTAGACCGCCGCACACGATGCGCCAATGAAAAACCCGGGCCGAAGCCCGGGTTTTCTGATCTAGCCGACAGAACGTCGATTAGAACTTGTGGCGAATACCGACCACGGCACCCATTTGGTTGTTAGTGCTGCCATCGGCGCTCGTGAACACGTCGCCGATACCATTCACGCCCAGCGGCAGTGCTGCGTTGCTGCTGTTCTTGGCGTAGGCCAGGTTCAGGTACGCATCGGTACGCTTGGACAACGCGTAGTCGCTGCTCACCACGAACAGCCACGGGTTGCCCGCGCCGGTGGTCTTGAAGTTCTGGTAGTAGGCGGTACCCGTCAGCGTCAGAGCCGGTGTGGCTTGGTAACCCGCGCCCAGCCAGTACAGGTTCGAACGAGCGGAGTCGACGGGCAGGCCGGTTGCGTGGGCCCAGCGATAGCCCGCGTACAGCTTGGCTGGGCCAAAGGCGTACGTGCCGCCAACGGTGGCGCGTTGCGTCTTGACGTCAGCCAGCAGGCCGGTGGTGTTGCTGTTCAATTGGTCATACACAGCACCCACTGCGAACGGGCCGCTGGCGTAGTTCAGGCCAGCGCTCCACTCACGGCCCAGCTTGTTGTTGCCGGCAACCTCTTGACCATCATTGCGCGTCGAGTACAGCGCCGAGGCGGTCAGGCCACCAAACGTACCGGTGTACTTGACGGCGTTGTCAGTGCGGCCAGCCATGGCAGCGTCTTGCGAAGCGATCGAGTAACGCGAGGCGATGGCCATCGGATCGTACTGGAGCGCGAAGTCATACAGCAGGTTGGTCTGGCGGCCCAGGGTCAGCTGGCCCCACTGGCCTTGCAGACCAACGTATGCAGCGCGGCCGAACAGGCGGTTGTCTTGTGCCGAACGACCATCATCGATGTTGAAACCGCTTTCCAGGTTGAAGATGCCCTTCAGACCGCCACCCAGGTCTTCAGTGCCACGCAGGCCCCAACGCGAACCCGACATGTTGCCCGACTGCAGTGCAACGCGCGAGTCGCCGTTGCCCGGAGCCTTGTTCACCCACTCAACACCAGCGTCAGCCACGCCGTACAGGGACACGCTCGATTGCGCAAATGCGCCGGCGGAAACCAGGGCGGCAGCAGCGGCCGCAAACAGCTTGATCTTCATATCGTTTTCCTTGAAAAACACTATCGCAAGGATTTGCGATCGACGGCCATTATGTATGCCGATGCCGCTTATCAAACAATGGACGCCCCCTTCTGTGGTAAATATGAAACCCAATCCGGCGATCCAAAATTAACCAAACAAATCAACCACTTACACAAACAACAGTGACCATCGTAAGTGCACCTCACAGATTTGAAAGCCACCGGCTTACGATTTGTAATCCAGTCATTTATTAAAATAAGCCGATCGATGATAAAAATTAAAATCCTGAGGGATCTCTGTTTTCGCTTATGATTCGCATCGAAGCTTGAATGACAGTTTCACAGCTTCATATCGACTTTAAGAGGCCGCCCAACAGCGGTCTCTTTTTTTTGCTCGAACGCTGGCCGATCAGGCGGGGTGGCCGATCTTCTTGCTGATGCGGTGCTTGAAGGTAGACACCGTCTTGGGCGAGATGCCCAGGCGCTTGGCGATCTCGGTGTTCCGATGGCCTTCTGCGACGAGCTGGTTCACGCGCATTTCGCGCTTGGTGAGCGTGGCAAGACCGGCGCCTTCCGATGCTCCCATCGCCGACGTCGGGAAGGACAGGTAGCCGCGCGCGGCCAGCAGGAGCGCTGCGGTGAGCACGGACGTCGCTTCGGATTTGGGAACGTAAGCGTTGGCGCCGGCGAGGAAGGCAAGGCGGGCCTCGTTGCCGGTGGTCTCGGCGGAGGTCATCACTAGGCCGATGTCTTGCTGCTGTGCTCGTACGCGGCGCACCAGTTCAAGGCCATCCAGACCGGGCAGGTTCATGTCGACGATGGCCAGCTTGGGCCGCGCCGAGCGGATCAGTTGCAGGCCCTGCGCGCCATCGGCGGCAGTCGCGACCAGTTGCAGGTGCGGCGAGCCCGCCAATAGCGCCTGAATCGACTCTAGGACGATGGGGTGGTCGTCAATGGCGACGACGGAATGAAAGGCGTGACCGACAGGTGACATGGACGTTGGTGCTTGAGCTGGTGGGTCGCCCGCCACGTTCCGTTGCAAAAAGAACCGGCGGATAGCCTGTTGCGAGCGCCCCGGCACCGCCGCAGTTCCATCCGGTACAGCTTTGCACCGATTGACCGCTAGATCCTTGTCAATTGCAACGCGGTGTCACGATCCGCGCGTCTTCCGGCTCATGTCAGCCGGAAGACATCCACTGCGCCGCGCAATTCCTGCGCTTGCTGGCGCAGGCTCTCTGCGGCGGCGGCCGCTTCCTCGACCAGCGCAGCGTTCTGCTGGGTCACTTCATCCATCGACGTCACCGCACGGTTGACCTCTTCGATGCCCTGCGATTGCTCGCGCGAAGCATGGCTGATCTCGCCCATCAGGCCGGCGATACGCTCCACGCGCGTGACGATGTCCTGCATCGCGTCGCCCGCGCCGCGTGCGGCTTCGTTGCCGGCCTGCACTTCGTCAACCGAGCGGTTGATCAGCGCCTTGATCTCCTTGGCAGCGGCCGCGCTGCGCTGCGCGAGGCTGCGCACCTCGCCGGCCACGACTGCGAAGCCGCGGCCCTGCTCGCCCGCGCGCGCCGCTTCCACCGCGGCATTCAGGGCAAGGATGTTGGTCTGGAACGCGATGCCATCAATGATGCCGGTGATATCGGCAATCTTCTGCGCCGTCGCGTGGATGCCCGACATGGTGCCGACCAGCCGCTCGACGGTCTGGCCGCCCGCATGGGCTGCCTCGCTGGCGGACTGCACCATGTCGTGCGCGTGCTGGGCACTGTCGGCGTTCTGGCGCACGGTGGCGGCCAGCTCTTCGATGCTCGACGCGGTGCGCTCCAGGCTGCCGGCCTGCGCTTCCGTGCGGGCAGACAGGTCGGCATTGCCGGCGGCGATCTGGCCAGTGCTCGAAGCGATGGTGGAGGCGCTGGCGCGGACCTTGTCGACGATGCCTGTGAGGCCATCGCCGACACCGTTCACGGCGCGCATGAGCTGGCCGATTTCGTCGCGGCGCGTGGTGGGTAGACGATGCGTGAGATCGCCAGCGGCCACGCGCTGGGCCACGTGCACCACCTCGGCCAGCGGCGTGCTCACGGCACGACGCAGCATCCAGTACAGGCCGCTAGCCAGCAGTGCGCCCAGGGCCAAGCCCAGGAGCAGGAAGCGGTTGCGCGCGGAAACCAGATCGGCTTCCAGTTCATCCACATAGGCCGTACCCGCAATCACCAGTTTCCAATCCGGGTATTGCGTGAACACGGTGAAGCGTTCACGCGCCTTACCACCCTGCGCGCCGTCGGTGTCGGCCAGCGTATGGCGCAGCGTACCGTCCTTGCGGTCGATCATCTCGCGTACCCAGGCCAGGCCATCGGCGTCTTTGGCGTCGAGCAGGTTCTTGCCTTCGCGCGCGGTGTTGCGATCGATCAGCACCTTGCCCTGGTCGGCGCCCGGCTTGCCGTCGATGACAAAGTAGCCGCCACTCTGGCCGATGCCGTGTGCGCGGATCTTGTCCTTGAGCAGCGCGAGTTCCGAGCGCACATCCACGCCCACGTACAGCGCGCCAATGACCTTGCCCGACGCATCACGCACGGGCTCGTACTTGCTCATGTAGGGCACGCCGAACAGCCACGCCAAGCCGCGGAACGGTTCGCCGGACATCAGGGCCTTATAGCTCGGGTGGGCGCGATCAAGCAGCGTGCCGATGGCGCGTTCGCCGTTTTCCTTCTTGAGCGAGGTGGTCACGCGGACGAAATCATCGCCCGTGCGGGCGAAGACGGTGGCGATGGTGCCGCCGGTGCGCGCGAAGAACTTGTCCGGCACGGCGAAGTTGAGGTTCAACACCGTGTCGCCGCTCTTGAACGTGGGCGTGGGCTTGCCGGCCACCTCCACGGTCTGCGCCGGATCGACGGTGTATGGGCCCGGGGCGGCATCGGCAAAGGCGGTGAGGAAGCGGTCGGCCTCGGTGCGCATGGTGCCGTCGAACAGCGCGATCATGTCGCGCATGGCGGCTTCCTGATCGTGCATGGCGGACTGCATGTTGGCTTCGAGCGTGCGCAGGCTCGATTGGGAAATCGCCAGCGCAAAGAGGCCGAACACGAGCACCAGCGCAGCCAAGCCGATCACGGCCAGCCGCGTGCCGAGACTCGTGGCGCGTTCAGAAGATGGGCGTTGGGGTGCAGACGCTCGCATGCTTGCTCCTCAGGGTCGTCAGTCGGGTTAACAACGGATCGCCTGGGAAAAGCTTGAGCGCAAACGTTTATCCGTGCGCTTTTTTGAACATTCCGCCCCCGTATCAGCGGCTGCAGCGTAACTCAACGTGCTTGGGCACCAGTTTCTCCGGGTCGCCGGTACCGAGATCGAGCCGCCAATCTGCGCCGGGTGCGCTGCCCGCATCACGCCCATCAATGGTGGCCTTGCATCCGCCCGCGTTAGCAAAGCGGATGAACGGGCGCACATAGCCGGCCACGTCCACCGACAACGAATGCCCATCCGCTCCTCTGCGCCAGTTCGACAGTCGTCCGCTGGCCTCGCGGACATAGGGCAATGCCTGTGGCGCGCTGTCGATCGAGAAGCGTGCGGTGCCGCTGGTCAGGTGGATGTACGTGCCGCCCGGGCCGGCCAGATAGCCCGCCACATCGTGCGCGTCGGCCAGGTGCGGCACGCCCTCGGCGCTCCAACGTACGGTACGCAAGTCGCCCGCGCCTCGGACAACCCAGGCGTCACCGTCACGGGCGACGGCCACGCTGCGGAAGTCGAGCACCTTGCGGATGTAGTCCGACGCGTACACCGGCATGACCGGCTGCGCGAGGGCCCAGTCGTACACCTGCCGCAGCGCCGTCAACGACGCCAGCTTGGTGCCCGAGTACATGTGGTAGTAGATGCTGATCGGCTTGAAGCGATAGGGCTTGTCGGTCAGCTCGAAGGTCTCGACAGCACGCCTGAAGCCGTAATACGGGCCCTGCCAGAGGTTGGTGTAGATGTTCTCGTTCTGCGCGGGAGCAAAGACCTGGAACAGGCCACCACCCTTGTCGACGCCTAGCGGCGCCACCGCCGTCCAACTGGGGTTGGAACGCGTGATGTACGTGTCGCCGCCGTTCATGCTGAATACGCCGGCCTGGTTGGCCGCTTGCACGGCGGCCGGAGGCACCTGGCCGTTGCCGCTCCACAGCAGCACCTTCACGCGCTTGTCCGGCGGTGCAAGGCGGGTGTTGATGTAGTCGATGGAGCCGCCCACCTCGCGGTCGAGGTTGAAGCGATAGTTGGGAATCCTGAGCGAGAAGGAATCGGCGGCGCCTGCCGTGGGCGTGACCGTCTCTTCAGGTGGACTGGCCGTCCGCAGCCAGTTGAACGGGTGCGAGAACGTGTGACTCGCCAGCTCAACATAGGGCAGCGCAAAGATGCTGCGCGCAATCGGCTCCAACTGGGGCGTGAGCTTGGGGTACATACCGCTGGCCGCCACCTCCCCTTCGATGATGGAGACCGTGGTCGGCACCTTGTAGCGCGCAAAGATCTCGCGCTGCAGCGCCTGCCCCGAAAACTCGCCCGGCGGAAACTCCGTGCGCGAGGCAAAACCGTCGCCATCGATATGCACCGTCATCAGGCGGCGGCCGTTTTCCGTCGTGGTATCGGGGACGGGCATGGCGGGCAACGCCAGCGCCTCGCGCAGAAACGCCAATGGCTGGATCACCCAGCGCGCCTGGTCCACATCGGGCATGCGAAACACGCCAAACGGCTGCAGCACGTAACCGCCCCACGGCATGATGGCCGCTGCGTCAACCACATAGCTCCCCGCCGATAAACGCAACAGCGATTTCGCACCCGGCGTGTCCCGGCCCACCTTGACGCCCACGGCGCTGCGTCGGTCGGGGTGCGGTTGCAGCTCGAAACCGACCATGGGATCACGCGAGACGATCGACAGCGCCTCAGGCGGCGTCCCGGGCACCGCCTCCAACCCCAGCGTCTGCGCCATGGCGGCGTCCATGCGCAAGCCGAACTGATTGAACATCGCAACGCGCACGCCGGCACCGATCACGCGCCTGAGCCACGCCGCCCAGGCACCCGGGTGCGGCGCATTGGCATCGAACCAGGTGACGACACCGGCGTAGCGATCCGGCATCACAGCGGGCAACGGCTGGTACGCGTCCGCCACCTCGACCCGGTAGCCGAGGTAGTTGAGGGGCATGGCGAGGTACAGCACCGAGGGCAGCGTATTGGTGCTGGTGCCCGGCTCTTGCGGCTCGACCAGCAACACGCGACGCGGCATCACTTCCAGGCGGCCGATCCCGATGACATCGACGGCGGGCGTGGTGGCGTAGGCGGTGACGCCCGCCGTGCGCGCCACGTTGGCGGTGTCGCGCAAGCACGCTCGGGTGTAGCTGGGGCAGTAATCGAGTGCGACAGCGGGCAGGTGATACTGCGTGCCGATGCTGTGCAGCGCGGCGATGCGGGCAGCGCGATCGGCCTCGGACACGTCCCGCAAACTCGCGTCGCCCGCCCGCTCGCGTACGAGCCCGGAGGTGACCACACCCGCCAGCTGCGGGGCGAGCCGATCCAGCCATGCGGTGCCACCGGCCAGCACCTTCGTTTGGGGTGCGCGATCGTGTAGCGCCTGCAGCAAGGCCGCCACCGCATTGCCGGCGTCGGGGGCAACACGCTGCAGCGTGTCGAGCCCGTCGAGCAGGAAGCCCTGGTAGCCCTGCGCCAGCAGCGGGGCAAACACCGTGTCGAGCACAGCGCCAGGCCAGTTGGCCGTGCGCATTGCATCGGCCTGCTGCGCAAGATCGACCCGCGCGAACCACGCGGTAGGCGATGGCTGCTTCGGGTCAAACGCACCGGCGCTGGCCGGGTCCAGCACAACCCAGTCGAACGCTTGCAGTTCTGGAACCGGCACATCGCGCCCGTAGTAGAACGCAATTTGCGGCTCGACCTCGGGGGCGGCCGGCTGGGCCTGTGCATGTAAGCTCACCAGCGCCAGCGCTGCTGCCGCCAGCCACATCGTCCAACGCCGTTGCATCAGGGTCCTCAAAAGCCGTTCAGGCCTGCATTGTGACGGTCAGGCAGCCGATTGCAATGCTTGGTGGGTGCTGAGCCAACCTCGGCGCACCTAGAACGCCGATTTGACCACGCCGCCATCCACCCGCAGCGCAGCGCCCGTAGTCGCCGACGACAGCGGGCTCGCCACATACGCCACCAGATTGGCTACTTCCTGCGGGGTAGCAAAACGCTTGATGAGCGAGGTGGGCCGGGCGGTCTCGAAGAAGGTCTTCTCGAAGGCCTCAAAGCTCTGGCCACCCGAGAGCTTGCCGACAAACTCATCGACGCCCTCCGAGCGCGTCGGCCCCGGCAACACGGCGTTCACCGTGATGGCCGTGCCCGCGGTCACTTCCGCCAGCCCGCGCGAGAGGCCCAGCAGCGCGGTCTTCGTCACGCCGTAATGGATCATCTCGGCCGGGATCTGCACGCCGCTCTCGCTGCTGAGAAATACGATGCGGCCCCAGTTCTGCGCGCGCATGCCGGGCAGGTACGCTCGGGACAAGCGCACGCCGCTCATCACGTTCACGTTGAAGAAGTGCAGCCACTGCGCATCGTCGATGGCTTCGAACGGTTGCGGGTCAAAGATGCCGAGGTTGTTGATGAGGATGTCGACCTTGGGAAAGCGGCTGACAAGGGCATCGACCTGGGCCGGATCGGACAAATCGCCGGCAAACGCTTCGACCTGCGCGCCGGGCACATCGGCCTGCACGCGCGCGACGGCGTCGGTCACGGACGCTTCGGTGCGCCCATTGACGATGACGCGGGCGCCTTCGGCAGCCAGTGCTACAGCAATGGCATAGCCGATGCCCTTGGTGGACCCGCTGACGAGGGCGAGCTTGTTCTGAAGGTGGAGGTTCATGGCATTGAAAAAGGGAATTTGGACGAGGAAAGGCACGTCGCGCCACATGCTCTGCGCCACGCGCGGCATCGACGTTTCAACCATGATACGAACCCGTCCGCCCCTTGGCAGCCGCAATCGTTTTGGAGCGGTATCCAATGGAATTTGATGATGCGCGTTGGTGTCGATCCCGGCTTGACGGCCTGGGCAAGCGAAGATTAGTGTGCAACGAAGCACGCCCGCGCAACCGCGGCAGACAGGAAACGCAAGGCGCGCCTGACAAGCCGGATCACCGGCAGAACGGGGAGCACCATCATGAGTATTGACGTACAGACACCACCAGAGGCCGCCACCGCCAGCACCATCACGGAGGGCGCCTATCAGCTTGACACCATGGATCGTGATACCAACATTGGCCGGCTCGTGCATCGGGTCCGGCATGCGTTGGTGACGAACATCGACAGCGCCCTGGCGTCGCTGGATTTAACTGCCGCGCAGTGGACGGTGGTCATCTACCTGGCCGAAGACCTGGCCACCACACCGGCCGAGCTTTCGCGCCTGCTGCACTACGATCCGGGCGCGATGACGCGGCTGATCGATCGGCTGGAGAAGAAGAACATCGTCAAGCGCGCGCCCAGCGATGCGGACCGCCGCTCGGTGGTGGTCTCACTCACCGAGCAAGGGCGCGCGCTGTATCCGGAAATCCGGCCCTTGATCATCGACGTGCTGAACCACATGCTGCGCGGGTTCTCGCAAGCCGAGGTCAAGCAGTTGGAAAACCTGCTGCTGCGCGTGCTGCATAACGCCTGAGTCGCTCAGGCGTTCCGTGGCGGTTAGCCGATGGCGCTGCCGGCACGCAATGCGTCGCGCTGGCGACGCAGCTCGGCCACGGCCTCGGATGCATCGCCTGGGAGTGCGCTGGCTTGCTTCAGCGCGGTTTCGAGCGCGCCTGCGCGTTCTGCAATCGCGCCCTGCTCCACCGTCAACGCCGCGCCCTTGATGCGGTGCGCGACATGCCGCGCCACCGCCAGATCGTCGGTGACCACGGCGCGGGCAAGGCTGTCCAGATCGTCATCGAGCGAATCCAGATAGACGCGCCACAGATCCTGCCCGGCATCGGCGGCACCGGGCGCATGCGCTGGCGAGGCATCCCCGCTGTCACACCACAGCGCGATCAGGTCGCGCAGCACGTCGTCTCGAATCGGCTTGGTCAGCAAGCCGTCCATGCCGCTCGCCATCACGCGTTGCTGGTGTTCGTCGTCGGTGGCGGAGGAGATCGCAAGAATAGGCGTGTGAACGCCGGTGGCGGATTCCCGCGTGCGGATGCGCTCGGCAACGGTGTAGCCGTCGATATCGGGCAACTGGCAGTCCAGCAGAACCAGTTGAAACAACTCAGCAGCGGCTTTCTCCAGCGCCTGGGCGCCATCGGCAGCCAGCTCGACATCGCAATCAAGCGCGCGGAGTTGGTGCTCGAGGATCAGCAGATTGGCCGGTTGGTCATCCACCACCAACACGCGCGGGCAGGACCGAGCCGATTCGCCAGCGCTCACCGCTTCTCCAGCTCGTGCTTGATCTTGAAGAGCTCGGTATCCGTGCGGATGCCCAGCTTGCGATAGGCGGATTGCTTTTGCGAGCTGATGGTCTTGATGCTGCGTGCAAACTTTTCGGCGATGGCCGTCACCGACATGCCGTCGAGGCAGCAGCGCAGGACTTCGCGCTCGCGCGGGCTCAGTTCGGGGCGGTCAACGAGGGCGGTCAACTCAGCGGCCTCACCGTCGGGCGCAGCGCCCGACCCACTGGCCAGCGTATCGCGCTCCATATCGGCGGCCAGCGCGGGGTTTAGGCGTTTGCCGCCGCCGGCCACGGTGCGAATCGCCCGGACCAGCTCTGACAGTTCCTCTTCCTTGCCGACAAACCCTCGGGCGCCCGCATCCATGACCATCCCGACGGTGGCCTGGTTGTGGTGTGCCGAGGCCACCAGGATCTTCAAGTCCGGATACTTTTTGAGGAGCGGGCGGATCAGATTGAGCCCGTCGATTTCGGTCGGGCCCAGCGAGTAGTCCATCAGCAGGACATCCACTTCGACGGTGTTGTCCTTGAGGGCCCGCGAGACTTCCCGGCCCGATGCGAACATCCCGGTCACCTCGATGTCGGCCTCTTGCTTCAGGCGCGCAGCCAGCCCGTGACGGACGACCGCATGGTCATCGAGCACGACCACGCGGATCGGTCGGGTCGCGGTCCAGTTCATGTTGGCAGGTTCCTATTCGACTTGTTTTGAGACGGCTGCAAATAAAACTGGCTCCAATGTGCCACAACATCGCCGCAAAAATTAACGTTGCGGCACACATTTTAGGTCAGATTGCAGGCGCGCCCCGGGCATCACGCCACCCATACATTCTGCGCATCAGAAAAGCCCGCATATTAATGTCTTTGTGGACTGTGTTGAATGCGACTGAATAGATACCGAGTGTTGTGGCTACCCCGGACATAGAGAGGGCCGTGGCCATAACGTTCCGTACACCACGATGCGGTGCGGACGCTCGCCGCTATGCGGGGCGGCCCCGACCACCGGGCCGGTTTAAGCAACGGCGGCATTGATGCACGCTTGCGTACTGCGGCGGGCGCGTTCAAACACCGTCATGTCGTCCATCAAAAATGCGACGTTGGCGTTGGAGCGAAACGACTCGATTTCAAAGATGAGCTGATCGACATCCAGATCGGCGCGCAATTCGCCCGCGGCCATGCCCGCCGTCATCACGTCACGAAAACGCGCACGCATCGCTTGGCGGTGGCTGCGCACGCGATCCTGGATGGCGCCTGGGCGGGCGCGGTATTCGTAGCTGGCCGCGCAGACAAAGCACCCGCCCGGCGACTGCCCGCTGGCCACGTAGTCGAACCAGCCCTCGGTCAGCGCGCGCAGGCGGGCCAGCGGGCTGTCCAGCGCCAGCGCCGGCTCCACCACCGTTGTGAAGTAATGCTCGACTCCGGCATTGAGCGTGGCGAGCTGTAGCGTTTCCTTGTCGCCGAAGAGCGCCTGGATGTTGCCCTTGCCCACGCCCGCATCCGCGGCCACGCGGCCGATGGTCAACCCCTCAAGCCCGTCGGTAGACGCAATGGTGGTGGCGTGTTCAAGCACCTGGGTGCGCGCACGTTCGCCCCGCAGGCGGCGACCGTCGGTTTCATTCATGGCAAATACCCTGTGGACAAGTGGGGCCTCCGCAATCGGTCCTTGACGCAAGCCGATTCAGTCTTAGTATACGTACGACCGTATATTAATTATCGAGTTCCTTCATGTCAACGGAATCGCTTTCGGGTGGCCGCCTCGTCGCGCCTGCGGCTACACGACATTGGCCGGCGCTGGCCGCGCTGCTGACCGGCAACTTCGTCACCATTCTCGACCTGTTCATCGTCAACGTCGCGATTCCGGACATCCGCGCAGGGCTGCACGCCAGCTTTGCGCAGATCCAACTTGTGATGGTGGGCTACAGCGCGGCGTATGGGGTGTTCCTGCTCAACGGTGCGCGCCTGGGCGATCTGTTCGGGCGCAAGCGCATGTTCTTGGCGGGTATGGCGCTGTTCACGCTGGCCTCGGCGCTGTGCGGGCTGGCGACGACACCGTGGATGCTGATTGCCATGCGCGTCGGCCAGGGCCTGGGCGCGGCGATCCTGATGCCGCAGGTGATGGCCTCGGTGCGCGTGCTGTTTGATGGCGATGCACGTCGCCGCGCGTTCGGCACCATGGGCGCGGTGCAGGGCGTGGCGGCATCGGTCTCGCAAATCATCGGTGGCTTGCTGATCGCGCATCCGCTAGCCGCGCAGGCTGCGGGCTGGCGAACAGTGTTCCTGGTGAATGTGCCGATCGGCATTACGGCGTTGCTGGCAGCGCGTGCCTTTGTCACGGAGTCGCGGGCGCCGGTGGCGGCGCGGCTCGATGTGCACGGTGCCGTGGCCGGCGCGGTGGCGCTGGGCATGCTGCTGGTGCCCATCATGCAGGGTCGCGAATCCGGTTGGCCGTGGTGGTCCTGGGCCGTGCCGCTGGCCTCGCTGGTGGTGTTCCGGCACTTTGTCCGGGTGGAGCGCGCGCTGTCGGCCGCGGGCGGCGTGCCGATCATCGAGATGGCTTTGTTCCACAACCGCAGCTTCGTGCTAGGCGTGCTGGCGATCTTTCTGTTCTACACGGCCATCAGCTCGTATTTTCTGGCGCTGACGATCCTGCTGCAGTTTGGGCGCGGGTTGTCGCCGTTGATGGCGGGGTTGGTGTTTACGCCGGCGGCGATTGCCTATTTTTCCGGCTCACTGATCGCGCCCCGACTGGCCGAGCGCATCGGGCAGCGCGCGTTATGGCTCGGGATGGCGCTGTTTGCCGGCGGCCTAGCGCTGCTCGCGACAATGGCGCAGGCCGGTGCAAGCAATGCATGGCTACTCGTGCCATTGGTGATTGGCGGCTTCGGCCAGGGCATGGTGCTACCGCTGTCGCTCAACACCATCCTGAGCAGTGTGGATACCGCCCAGGCCGGCATGGGCGCCGGCACCGTCACCACCATGCAGGCGGTCGGCAATGCGGTGGGTGTGACGGTGGTGGGTGTGCTGCTGTTCTCGCTGCTCGGCCATGTGGAGGGCGCAGAGGGTGTGGACGCCGCCAGCCACGCCGCGCATTACGACCACGCCTTTGCCATGGCGATGCTGTACAACGTGGCGGCCACGGTGGTCGCCCTCGTATTGTTCTGGCGCGCGTGGCGCCGGCACGGGTGAACGCCTACCGGCGCACCCACCCACGCCGAACGCACGGCGCCAGCACCACGCCATGCACCGCCAGCCCGAGGCGGTGCAACGGCTCCGACAGCGTATGCGCGACGCGCCCGCTGCACAGCCATGCACTGAACGCCGGCACGGCCGCCGCCCCCAGCATGTCGAACGGATAGTGCACGCCCAGGTAGATGCGCGCCCACGCCATCGGCAAACCCAGCAGCGCCAGCAACACGCCCACGCGGCGCAGACGGGCGTTCCACATCAGACTGAATGCCACCGTCCACAACGCCGTCAGGTGATCGCTTGGGAAGGAGGAATCCGGCGCGTGCGGCAACAGATTCGTGCCCAGGCCGATCGCAAACGGGCGCGGGTGGTACCACATCAGGCCCAGACCCACGTTGATGAGCAACGCCAGCGCCGCAGCCACCCCGGTCTGCAAGGCTTGGCGGCGCGTGGTCGGCTCGCCCCATAGCCAGCCGGCCACGAGGGTGAGCGGCACCAGCCAGATGGCGTATTCGGCAAACGCCATGGCCAGCCAGACGATGGCAGGCGACGGCTCGACCGGCGCGTTGATCCAGAGAAACAGGGTGTGATTCAGCGATTCCATACAACGTAGGCCAGAGGCTGGCGTCATTTCATTGACGGCGGTTTGTCCGGTGCACCGTACCGGGCGTTCCCTTCAATTGCCTTGGAGCCGGACTGCCCGCAAGCCTATGCCGCCAGACTTAGGCGGAGCACAGCGACCCTGATCCCTGCCTAGGCTTTTCCCCTCGCTAGCGGCTGCCTATGATGGAGACACATCAACGCGCCGCCAGGGCGCCCAACATGGCATGCTCAGGCGCTGCCGGAATCACAACGCCCTCCTGGCGAATCGCACATTTAAGACCGCAACGAGCCCCGGGGGTGTAGATGGAAAGCTTGCTGATCCAGCCGACGACGCGCGGGCAGTTCGTCATGGCCGGCACCATCGCACTACTGATCGTTCTGACGCTGGGGCTATGCGCGCCGAGTGCCAGTCTGCCCTGGCCCGCCATCCCGCCGTTCATGCCGATGTGCGCGTTGACCGTCTTCACCACGGCCGTCATCGCGGCATTCTTGCTGGGCGCGCAGTTCACCGTCACGCGTCAGCCGATGCTGGCGGCGCTGGGCGGGGCCTATGCCTTTACGGCACTGGCCGTTGCCCTGCAACTGCTGATGTTTCCGGGCCTGTTCTCGCCCACCGGCCTGCTGGGCGCACGGCCCGCCAGCGCGGTGTGGATGTGGGTCTTCTGGCACGGCGGCTTTCCATGGTTCGTGATCGTTGCGGTGCTGGTGCGCGAGCGGGTGTCGCAAGACGCTATTCGCGCTGGCCAGGTCTACCAGTGGGCCTGGCTGCTGATTGGCGGGCCGGTGGCCGTGGGCGGGTTGCTGTGCGGCGTAGCGTTGCTGGCCAACCTGCCGCCTCCGCTGAGCCATGCCAATGCCGGCAACCCGGTGGCCGCCGCCCTGTGGACAATCAACGTCATTGCCGTGCTGGCCGTGGTGGTCAGCGGCCGCTTGCGCGCCGTGCTCGATGTCTGGCTGGCCATTGCTGCACTCGCCTGCCTGACCGATACCACCCTGAACTTGCTCAGCCCAGACCGCTTTACCGTCGGCTGGTATGTCGCGCGCCTGTTCAGCATGTTTGCACCCGGCGTACTGGTATGCGTGCTGGTGTGGCAAATCACCTCGCTGTACCGGCAACTGTCCGACGCCCACGTGTCGTTGCGGCAGACCTCCATGCACGATGCCCTGACCGGCGTGTACAACCGCGGCGTCTTCAATGAGCGGATCGGCACCCACCTGCGTGCCGCACAACGCAGCGGACGTCCGCTTTCGCTGGTGATGATGGATGTGGACCACTTCAAGCGCTACAACGACGCCTTCGGCCACCTGCGCGGCGACGCCTGCCTCGTGGCGGTGGCCGCTGCGCTGGCGGGCGTGGTGCGTCGGCCGGCGGATTTCGTCGCGCGCTACGGCGGTGAAGAGTTCGTCATCGTCCTGCCCGAAACAAGCGCTGCCGACGCCCAATCGCTTGCCGAGCGCGCCCGCGAAGCCGTACTGCGCTTGCGCATCGAAGCCGCCGCGCCGTCACGCTACGTCACTGTCAGCGCCGGCTGTGCCACTGTGGTGCCCGGCGCGGAACCCATCAGCACCGACGCACTGGTGGAAGCTGCTGACGCCGCGCTCTACCAAGCCAAGGCCGCCGGACGCAACCTGGTGGTCAGCGCCCAGGCGATGGCCGCTGCCGTGACGTAACGCGATTCGGCCGCGCATCAAAATGAGGCGGCACCAACCTGCCTGCTGTCTGTTTCTGTTTACGTCTTTGTATATATAAAGATAGTAGTAGTAGATAACGGTGGATAGTTTCTGTGGATATCTCCAAAAAGCCCTTTAGCGTCAATGGCTTGCAGCACGCACAACCCATCGGACCGAATGTGTGCCGGTGTGGATGAGTGGGGTAATTCGCATCCACGGTCGTCTGCGTGTGGACAAGTTGTTCGCGCACCATCGACATTCCGCCCCCGCAAAACCAACACGCTTGTCCGACGAGTTATTCACAACGGGAGGTGGGGGTTATCCACATCACAACACAGGCGCTGCTTACGTCATCAGCGCGGGCAGTGCCTCGGCAAGCGCATCAACGGCGACGCGGACTTTGCGCGGCAAGTGCGGCGTCTGCAGCCACAGTGCGTAGGCGTCATAGAGAAACGCAGGGCGGTCGGGCAATAGCGCAACCAGCGCGCCTGTCTGGATGCGATCGCTGACCAGCCAGGACGGAAGCCATGCGAGCCCCATGCCGAGGGCTGCGGCATCGGCAATCGCGTCGAGATCATCCATCCGCATCCGATTGAGCGGAATGATCTCCTCCGGTGGATGCCCGTCACTCGGAAAGAGCCAGGGGCTGATGCGGCCAGACCGGCGGTACACGATGGCCTGGTGCTGACCAAGCGTGTCGACGGTCGTGGGATACCCATGCACATTGAGATACGCGGGCGATGCGCAGACGATCATGCGCTGCCGGGCCACACGACGCGCGATCACACCTGCCTTGTCCTCCAGACTGCCGGTGCGGATGGCGATGTCGTAGTCGCCTTCGGCCAGATCGACGAAACGGTCGTTGAACGAGAGATCCAACTCCAGCGCCGGGTATTGCTGCACGAGCCGCAGCAGCACGGGGGCCACGCAACGCCGGCCAAAGTGCACGGGCATGGTGACGCGCAACCTCCCGCGCGGTTCACCAAGTTGATCGGCCGCGAGCGCATCTGCCGTTTCCGCCTCGGCCAGCACGACCTTGCAGCGCTCGTAGTAGGCCTGCCCGAAGTCGGTCAGCCTCTGGCGCCGCGTGGTGCGAATGAGCAAGCGCACACCCAGGCGCGTTTCCAGCGAGAGCACATGCTTGCCGACCATCGGGCCGGATAGGCCGAGCACGTCCGCGGCGGCCGCAAACGAGCCGAGGTCGACGGCTTTCACAAACACGGCCATGCTGGTCAGACGGTCCATATTAAAAACCATTGGTTTCTACTCTCGTCGATTATCGACCATTTATCGAAAAAAAGTGCGCAGCTACAGTGGATTAACTTTATTGAGTTTCGACTGGAGGCTATATGGCACGCGTTGTCCGTTTTCATCAGCATGGGGGTCCGGAGGTCTTGCGCATTGAACACGTCGATGTGCTGCCGCCGGGCCAGGGCGAGGTGCAGATCCGCGTCAGGGCGCTGGGGCTCAATCGGGCCGAAGCGCTGCTGCGCGCGGGGGCGTATATCGAGAAGCCGACGTTCCCTTCCGGGCTTGGGCTGGAGGCAGCGGGTGTTGTCGAGGCGGTGGGTGCCGGTGTGACGGCGTTTGCGCCGGGCGATGCCGTCAGCATCGTGCCGCCGCAGTCGATGGTCCGCTGGCCTGCATACGGCGAGCTGGTCACGTTTCCTGCCGCGCTGGTCGTCAAGCATCCGCCGTTGCTCAGTTGGGAGGCAGCGGCTGCGGTCTGGATGCCGTACCTCACTGCCTACGGTGCGCTGATCGGCATCGCCAAGCTTGGCCCAGGCGACTTTGTGGCTGTGACGGCGGCATCCAGCAGTGTCGGATTGGCTGCAATCCAGATCGCGAACACCGTCGGCGCGACACCCATTGCCATCACCCGGACGTCGGCAAAGGCCCCCGCCCTGCTCGCTGCGGGTGCCGCCCACGTGGTTGCGACCGAGGAGGTGGATCTCGCGGCCCGGCTGCAGCAGATTGCAGGGCCGGCAGGTGTGCGGGTGGTGCTGGACTCGATCGGCGGCCCGATCTTCGAGCCGCTCACGGCAGCCATGTCGCGTGGCGGAATCCTCATCGAATACGGTGGCCTGAGCCCGGAGCCGACGCCTTTCCCCTTGTTTGCTGTGCTGAGCAAGACCCTGACGCTGCGTGGCTATCTCGTGCACGAGATCACCGGCAACCCAGTCAAGCTCGAGGCTGCGAAGGCGTTCATCCTCGATGGACTGGCGTCGGGAGCGCTGCGACCGGTAATCGCCAGGACATTTGCGTTTGACGAGATCGTCGACGCGCACCGCTTTCTTGAATCGAACACGCAGTTCGGCAAGATCGTCGTGACGGTTTGATCGGCTGCGGCACGTTCCATGGCGTGCCGCGCTCTCCTTGCCTTCGCGCCGTCAACGCCAACGCACCGCATGGATTTGAGTCGCAAGAATCGGAGTGTTGGACGGCGCACCGACGCCTACGCTGCCGCTCGGATCATCAAAATGAAATGGACATGGCTCTTCTCACTGACAAGACTGCGATCGTGACGGGCGCCAGCTCAGGCATCGGCCGTGAGGTGGCAAAGATGTTTGCGAAGGAAGGCGCGAGCGTCGTTCTAGTTGCGCGCCGTGCGGCGCTGCTCGACACGCTGGTCGACGAGATTGCCGACCGCGGTGGCAAGGCGGTGGCACTCGCAGGCGACGTGCGGGACGAGCGTTGCGCGAAGAATGCTGTTGAGTTGGCCGTCGGCCGTTTCGGCGGGCTTGACGTGGCGTTCAACAACGCCGCGACGATGGGAGCGCTCGGTAGCGTCACCGACATCACGCTGGACGGCTGGCGCGACACGCTCGAGACCAACCTGACGAGCGCTTTCCTCGGTGCGAAATATCAGATTCCAGCGCTGCTCGCGCGCCAGCACGGCTCGCTGATTTTCACGTCATCGTTCGTCGGCTACACGGTTGGCTTTCCCGGGATGGCTGCGTATTCCGCAAGCAAGGCTGCCCTCGTGGGCCTGACGCGCACGCTCGCCGCCGAGTACGGTCCGTCCGGTTTGCGCGTCAACGTGCTGATGCCGGGCGGTACCGACACCGAGATGGGGCGTGAGGCAACCAGCACGCCCGAGCAGAAAGCATTTGTCGAAAGCATCCACGCGCTAAAACGGATGGCCCATCCAGAAGAGATCGCCAAGTCGGCGCTGTATCTTGCGTCCGATCTGTCGAGCTTCGTGACGGGTACGACGCTGCTCGTCGAGGGCGGCGTCTCCATGACTCGCACTTGATGTGACACGGTTCTCCGAGCGGGAGGTACCTCGGGGTCAACGGTAAAACCAGGGCAATGCCGGCAATAAAAAACCCGCGAGGCTTTGCAGCATCGCGGGTTTTTTTGGCATCGCTTGAGACAGGGATCATCTCTTTGCATTACCCTGAACCCATATCTTTGCGCCTTGGAACGGTGACACAACGGATCGCGGCTCGTCAAGGAGCGTTGCTCAGAACCATATCTGTGCACTTTGCTCAGACGAGCTGTAATTCTCAGCACTTTGTCGCGAATCGCTATCCTGTCAGGGTTGAGGCGCTGCAGCCGGTCGCAAAAATCGGCCTCGTACCACGTGCCTCCGCCCCCGCGAAAGACACTAGACTGGATGCATCCGAAGGAGTCGAAATTGGCCGGACGAATGGAGCGAAGCTAAGGGCGGCGGACCTGAAGCCACCGGGTAGCGGTTCGCTGCTTGCTCACCAAGCCCGACTGAGCGTGTTGGCGCAGTGGGCTGGGGATTTCCATGACCGACGGCGGGCACGGCTCCTGCGCCGCAGGCACGGCATTTGGGGATTCGCATGCGTGTTACCCACTTTATCTCTCTGGCCGAAACAGCCTTCATGGCGGGAACTACTGAGCGTGAGATCAGCGCGCTCCTCGTAGACCGGGTGCTGGCGCCTCTACTCATTTGCGACGGAGACGCAGAGCGGCTTGTGCCAATGGTTGCGCCGGTAGCCAGCTTCTGTCTTGCGACGCATGGTTGCCTGACTCCGTGGGGGCAAGCGCGGGTTATCCGCACGCTAATTGAACGCATCGAAGCCCGAGAAGACTTCGAACTTTTCCTAGGACTTCACGAGCAGCTTGGTTCGACCGATTTCGATTGGACCGTGACCTGGTCCTGCATCACCGCTGACATGTGGCCTTTCGTGGTCGCGTCGCTGGGACGCGCAACGCAGATGGCACATGCTAGAAGCGTCATACAATCGGACCCTCAGGTAATGGGCGGAATGCCATGCTTTTCTGGTACGCGCTTGCCCGTTGCAAACCTGCTCGCGCTGAAGAAAGGCGGGCTCGGATTCCCTGCACTGAAAGCGGCATATCCCTTTCTCACTGAGGAGCTCGTGAAAGCTGCCGAAGTCTACGCAATCGTGTCCGCGACACCCAGCCAAGTAGCGACGCTCGAACTTATGAATACCGAGGGCAAGCTGATTCGTAAGAAAGTAGTCCGAACCAAAGACGGCGAGCTAGGGGATTAAGTGGCTGCGTCGGCGCCGCGACCTAGAGTGTTGCCCCGAGTCTTCGGGGCATGCCGTCGACCATGGTGGCACTGAAGCATGGTACGGCCTTGCATTGGTGCGCCCTCTCGCCATCAGCATGGCTGGATCGGCATCCAACCATCCAAAATCCTGAGGCAATCATGCGCGAATACCAAGGTCGCACAATTCAAGAGCTAGCCGCGTGTACCTGCGATCGCTGTAAGCGCCGTCTGACCCCAGAAGAACCCGGTGAGTGGCAAGAACGACTGTCGTTCGATCATAGCTGCGGCTTCGAGTCAGTGTTTGGCGATGGCAATATGGTTAGCGTTGATCTATGCCAGCACTGCGTACAGGAAGTGCTGGGTAGGTGGCTACGCATCGGCCCATCGGCGGACGGCGATGAACCGATCGGTATTGCGTAAATGCTGTCGAATGTGCGGGGTGCTGGCTTAGACACCAATAGATTGCGGATGTGGACGCTCTAGGGGCGGCGGACCCTTGATGAGTCAGTATCCGTACACCTCTTGCCGGCGCTTGAAAGCTTTTTGGCTACCCTCAAGAATTGTGCAGACGATGTCCTTGGTCTGGCCGGTGTCGATCGACCCGCGATCCCTGATCACGGACACTTCGCTAGCGCCGCGTAACGGGATGATCAGTTCAGCGTCTCCCAAGACGGCGATGTTGGGGTTGTGGGTGACGATGATGACCTGCCGGTGCTCTTTGATACTGCGGAGCGAACGCACAACCGTCTTGTAAATGAACTCGCCATCAAGGTTGTCCTCCGGTTGATCGATGATCAGTGGAACGCGGCTCTTCGAGAACAGCAGCACCGACAGCAGGATGGCCTGCTGCTGGCCGAGCGAGAGCTTGGCGAAATCGCGGACCTGATGGGACTTTGTGCCATCGGGCTTGTCAATGACGCGCGTAACCTTGATCTCAGGCCTGTCTTCAAACGCGATCCGCTCTAGAACGGATCGCGCCTGCCACTCTCCGAGCTTTTCGATAATGTCTGCCGCATCAGTCTTGGAGAATACGCGGTTGCCTTCAGCGTCGCTCAACTGTTCGAGTGGCGAGGCGTCCTTTGCAGCCACTGCGGCTAGAAATCGAGCCGGCGAAAGCGTGGCGGCGATGAGCGCAGCACGTGGAACCTGTGAGGTTCGCCAGTTCATGGTGGTCTTGATTAACTCTTCCAAGTCTGGGGAGAGCAGACCTTCATAGAACTGGATCTTCACCTTGTAGTCAACCACAGCGGCGGCGAGATTGCTGTTCATCGTCGTCGCAAACGCCTGACGGGCGTTAAATATCTTCGCACGTAGGTCTACACGCTCCTGGAGCAGGCGCCTGCGTTCCTTGAGGGCCTCCTGTTGTCTCGGCTGGCTCTTCTTTAACTCGACGAGTCGAGCCTGCAGATCGGCGGCATCCTTTGTGACCTTACGGATGAACGCCATATCCAGCTTGATGTTCTGCTTTTCCAGGTCCCGTCGAATCTCCTCAATCTTTTCCTGCGTCTCCTTCTCGCGCGCAATCCAGACCCGAAGCTGCGCCGCGATCTTGTCATTCGCGCCGACGACCTTCTGCTTGAGCTGGCCGGAGAGCGTTTCGATCTCAGTCGCGAGACCATCGACGAGCGCTTTGACAACTTCAAATTCCGCCTTGCCAACGGCCAGACCGTTGCCGTCGACGTCGGCCGTCAACTTGCGCAATTCGCCGCCAGTCAAGCTGTTGGTGATTGAAGTGAGAAGTTGGTCCAGGTTGCGCTTCAGTCCATCGCGGAATCGATGCTCTTTGGCCAGCTTTTCCTCTAATTCGACGACCTGGCTCGCGTTCTGCTTCTTAAGGGCTGCGACTTGGGTGTCGGCGATGCCCTTTGCCTTCTCTGTGGACGCAATTTGGTTGATGTTGAGCTGCAGTGCCTCGATCACCTCCTGGTTGGCAAGGATCTCGTCGCGCAGAGCCTCGTCTTGCTCGCGCAATTCGCCAAAGTCGATGAAACCATCCAAAAACCGGAGAAGGATCGCCGGGTCATCATCGCAATGCTGGATCGTGTTAGCCGTTTCTCCCTGTCCGTAGCTTTCAATAGTGACAGACGCGGGGCCTTCGGGATCGCTGTTCACGACCTCGCAGAGTTTGCTGCGGGTCAGTGTATGCAGTTGTCCTACTTCGTCCTCATAGACGAGAGAGATTGCGTCTGGCCAGACTTCGGAGTCAATGATGGTGCTTTCCGCTGCGTTGCCGGACGCCGCGCGAAGCGACTCCAAGAGGGTTGACTTTCCAGCGCCGCGGCCGCCAATGATGCAGGTGAGGTTCGGACTGAAGCGCACAACTTGGTCCTTTAGGAAGCCTCCCTCCAGCTTCATTCCTATGAACTTCGGTATGGATGCGGGGATTAGGTCTTCCAGGCGCACGCGCGCAGCCGCATCCATGAGTGCAATCCGTAGCGATGCGAACGTCAAGGCCTCCATCTTGAGCCTGGTCAGCTTTCTGTTGCCGCTGGCATTGCGACCTAGCGCGTTGAGGTTGTGAGCGTCAGAAGACATCACCTTTGCCAAGTCAATCCCGTCCTCGAGACCTAGAGCCTTGCACCGGTCTACAGCGCAGTTCCGTCGATTTGCGTCGGTGTCGTCGTGAGAGAACCATGCGCTGTTCGAGGCATTGGAGATCTCCAGGCCCAGGAGGTTCGGGCAGTTGAAAACCTCCTGTTTGAATGCGTCAAACTTTGGGTGTGCTTTTTCAAGGCCACTGTCCAGCTCGATGTGGGCGCAAATGCCAAAACCGTTGAACTCTTCAGCGAAGCGGAGGCACTGGGGAATGGTGTTGTGGCAGGCTTTCCTGTCGTCCGAGATAGTCAGCTTTCCGAAAAAGCGCTGCAGATGGTCAGCCGTCTCAAAGTAAACAAGCAGATGCCCCTGGGGAGTCGACAATTCCACGCCGGGGACGACAAGCAACCGCTTGCCTTCGGCATATTTCAGCGCCGGACGAATGTTGGCGATTTGGTTGTGATCGGTAATCGCGATGAGGTCGAGTCGCTCCGCTATCGCCGTATCGACGATACCCTCGGGAGTCATCGTCGCATCCTTAACATCGTATGAGCCCCCCTCGCCGAACGAGTGGATATGCAGGTCCGCGCGTCGGAACTGCGCCCCATTGGATTCGCTCTGAATTTCTTGCAACAAAGACACGTTGTCCCCTCCGGAAGGTACTTTCAGTTAGCCTTTCAAGTTGGCTCGAGGCCGGAAAAACCGTGCAAGGCCTGCGTAATTGGCTTGATGATCTGAGCCACCTGTGTCCCTGCCGCAAACGCCTCCTACTAGCTCTTGGTGTCCGCTCAAACTACAGTCAACTACTGCCGGTTTTCCCCTTTTCCTTGATATCGGCATAGGCCGCATTGATTTCTTGCATTCTGCGATTTGCGAGGTCCTTTACGAGTTGATCCATCTGCCCTAGCTTATCTGGATGGTAAGCTGAACTTAGTGCTTGAAACTGCTTCTTCGGCTCAACCGCTACAGAAGTCAAGAGAGGAGCAATCAATTCATCTGGCTCAACAGCCATACGATGCGAATGAATCTCCGATTTTGGAATAAGCTTGTCCCACTCAAGCTTGTGCTTATAACCCGGCGCCTTGACCTTGACGCGTAATCGGTGAGGAATAGAGAACTGCGTGGCAACTGTGACACCGGTCATCGCGCGCCACCGCAATTGCCGCGCAACCGGGTCATAAGCCAAATCTGTGCTGCCGACTTTACACTGCAAAAAATACTCCGATAGAGCATCGGCTAATGGTATTAATCCTTTGGCATCTGAGCGGACGCCTCGGCTTCTTAGAACACTGTCGATCGAGAGTGCCTCAAAAGCTGTCTCGGTGTAATTGACAAAGATGGACGCTTCACGCCAAGTCGACAACAACATCGCTTGCTGTACCAGGGAACTGTCCGATTGCCAATCCATTTTTGCTTGGAAAAGCAGTGCCTTCGTTTCTTTGCGCCCCGTCCAGTCAACTGATAGTTCAATGATGCCATCGGCGCCAATGAAACTCTCGGTGGCGTCTTTCCCACGCCCTCGAAACTTCGTGTAGTCGATGGACCATTTCCAGGCTCCATCGATCTCTGCTTGTTTAACCTGTACTGTATGCACTCCCGTTCGCAGGTACGCGCCCAACTGGCCTGTCATGGTGTCTTCGTCTTCGTTCGCGGACATGAAGCCCGCGACCGCTTGCGGAATGGCGATATCAATATGCTCCTTGATCGACTGGAGAACTTCGTTCGGCATGTAGAGGCGGCGCGGCATGTTCGTGTTGACTAGCAGTGTCTAGGTGGGCGGCACATTCGGAATGGAGGACAACTCCGACAAGAGATATGCCTTTGCAATTCCCATCCGGCAAGGATTTTTCTCGGCGTACGTCAGTGGCAATGGCCACGTTCCTGACGGCAGACGGATAGTGGCAAAAAATTGACGACTTCACCGACGGCCGTTCCAGCGCGGGGGTAACAACCCATGCGCAACGGTATGCACTTGCGACACGATACACCTCTACGCATGTGCGACACATGCGCGTGTTCCAACGCTAAAATCGTCGCTACCACATGCCCTGAAGGCCCCTATGTCGCCAACTTCTGGTAAGCCGGGAAAATCCACGAAGAACTCGAAGCCTAGCCGTAGAAAAAATCTTTCCGCCGCGACTAAGCGGGAGGTACTTCTTGAAGCCGGATATACATGCGCTAACCCGCGGTGTCGTTTGCCGCTTCTGCACATCCATCATATTGTGCATGTCGAGCATGGAGGGCCGGACAGGGTTGGCAATCTAATTCCGCTATGTCCAAATTGTCATGCAATGGTCCATACTGGGACGATTCCAAATGAGTCAGTCAGAGCATGGAAAGTGATGCTGGTTGCGGCCAATCACGCGTGGGCGAGGGAGACCGCTAACGCGCTGCTATTTTTGGACACGCCGTTTGCGGAGAACCTGTTCTTGACAGGCGATGGTGTAGTCCGATTCGCTGACCTTCTTGTTTCTGGACTAGCAGAGGCCGTATATCGGGATTTCGTTGGTGACGGCCCGGTCAGTTTTTTCCCAATTGAAGGCCATAAGTTTTCGGTGCCTGCATCCGAACTTACAAAGACTGCCTATAACGTCAAGCTCACCCAGAAGGGAAAAGCATTGGTAACCGCTTGGAAGGAGGGGAGCCTGGACGAACTTTCAACGGCACTCGCCGACGTATCTCGCAATCAGGCCGTGCCAAGCGACAGCGAATAGGCTGATTCCCGTTCATCTCAGCTGCTCTCGAGTGCGCTGCAAAACTAGCGGGACCACGTAGAGCCGTTCAGCCCCGGCAGTGATTGTGCAGTGGCAAGTCACAAGTCATCTTCGTCGGCGCTGGCTGGCATCACCTTCTATTGCTATCGTTGAGACTCGACATACTGGATCGGGCCGAATGAGCAACTCGTTGACGATTGGACGAAGACAACTCTACGACCTCGTTTGGAGCATGCCACGGACGCAGCTCGCCAAGGAGCTCGGTGTATCTGACGTAATGATCGGCAAGATGTGTCGGCAACTCAATGTGCCAGCACCAATGCCTGACTATTGGGCTAGCCTCGCAGCCGGGACAAGCGCCAAGCGGCGCTATGTGAAACCTGATCTCACCTACACCGTAGCCGAGCGGATTGCAGAAGACCGCGAAGAGATGATCGGGCTGGTCCCTAGAGTGGACCCGAATGCGCTGGACATCCCGATCCCGTCATTGCCGGCTTTCAAGGAAAGCATCGAGCAGGCTTTGCGTCGCTATGAGGGACTGATTGATCGTGTAGCCCTACCGAAGTCGACTCGAGGCGCGCATCCCGCCGTCGAGAAGCTCGTGGCCGAAGATGAGCGACGCGCACAACTCTTGGCCACTTACAGCTGGGGAACAAAACCTGAGTTCGCCAGCCCGCAGGGACACCGGCTCCTCGCTGGCTTGAGCCGATTGCTCTGGTGGTGGACTGATCTGGGCTTCAAGCCTAGTTCCAGCGGTACACGACACATCCGCCTAGGTGTCGCTTGTGGGCAGTACCACAAGTCTTTCGAAGTCGGGCTCACGAACAAGGACGGGCCGTCGTCACTCAAGGGCGTCAAGGCCACTGACGAACCGTTTCAGCTTCGGTTTGAATCCGACAGCCGCAATAGCAAGCCAGGTGAAGGTGTCCACACCTTCGCTGACTTTGACATGCCGGCCTTCAAGTCGATAACGCTGATGTTGCTATCCGAGCAGGAGCTGCGGCTTCGTGATTGGGTCGACTGGCTATACCGCGATTTGATCCGGCGCAGAGAAGAAGCGACTCGGAAGGCAAAAGAGGCAGAGGAACGAAAGCGACAGGAGATCGCTGCGAAGCAGGCTGCGCTAGTAAAGCAGAGGCAAGAACTGCTCGACTCTGCGATGGACGGAAGAGAACGTGCCGATCGGCTCAGGATGCTGGTGGCGGAGGTGGAGACTCGCCTAACGACTGAGGAGCGAGCGGACGGCCGGTTCATCGCCTGGAAGTCATGGGCTCTGTCCGAAGCTAACACGCTGGACTTCCGAAAGCGAACAGGTCAGGAGCTTTTGCGCTGGTTGGCGGATTTTCAGCTGTGCTAGACGGGTAGCTGCATAGCCTCATAGAACGACATCGTCTCGCCCGTTTCTCTCTCAACAACACCGTCCCGCAAACATGAAATCTCGCTTCGAACGAGCGCTCGCACTAGCGGAGCGCACCGTTCCTCTTCTGAGTCATCTGGCTCAAGTTGGCCTATTCGCGCTCACCGCGTGGGGCTTGTTCCACACCGTGATCCCGCTGTACCAAAAAGCTGTCGTCGACGAGCAAGTGGCAAAGCAGCAAGTACAGCTGACGCAGCTTACGCAGCGGCTACAAGAAAACTACGACAGAAACCGAAAATTGATTGCCGCCGAGTTCGCGCGGATAGTCGGACCTGCTTGTAGCGGTCTACTAACACCCGCTCCGGATCAATCGAAACCGGGGAGCAAAGACTTCTACACTGAAGCGCTCGGCACCGACGTTGAGAAATGTTTGTCGGACCAGCTCCAAGTCTTCGCGCCGTTAAAGGATCTCACCAAACCAGACCAAGACGCGCTTTCTAGGCAGGTTCATCACATCGGCGAACACCTAAATGCTGTAAGGCTTACAGCACGCATGGAATACAACCTCATCGCCGTAACAGGGCCGTCGGTGGGCCCGATTTTTGTAGAAAAGTCCGCCCAGCAGGCTCTTGCGACGATGAAGTTGATTGGCGCGTCAGACCAACAAATGGCCGAAGCGACGCGAAAAATGGCTGCTCAGCGGAGACAGGGTCTCGTTATCAAGGAGTACCTTGATGAATTTACACGCAACATGGTCATTCTTCGAAGCATGTCGTGGCCGCCAATCACCTCAAGTGAATGAAGCATGTGCGTGATTGACTCATAGCGAACCATAGAGCGAGGGAGAAAAAATGAGGCAATACCATAGGCTGATGAGGCGACGGAGTGCGAACGTCTATACGGAGGACGAGCGCACCGAGCTATTTCAGCTCTTGGTATCGGCTCCGGGAACCCGGAACGTTGAGATCATCGATGCGCATCCGAAGGGTGGTTACCGCACTCGCTTCGACCTATCCGCGGATGCCATCGACGACTTTATTGTCTATCTGGAAGATCGCGACTGGATGTCTGCGATGTGACCCAGCGACGCCTCACTCTGCGCGCTCGATCGAATAGGGCTCGATCTCGCATGCCCACCCTCCAAAATGCCCGCATCCACCTGGGCCTCGCGGACCGTAAGCGATCCCTGTGACTCTCACGCGTTTCCCGTTCCATCGCGAAAGCACGCGCTCATTCGCCTGCATACTTCCTGATCCAAAGGCGAGCCAAGCACTCGATCGGTAAAGCGGTGCATCTATGTCGTCGGTGATTTCGCGGCGCTCGGCCTTTGGGAAATGATCGATCGAAGTATGCTCGAACTCGAAGGTCAGCAAACCAACAACCTCAACAGGCTGGCCGTGGAGATTCTGTATGCGGTCGACGAGCTCGTTCACGCTGAGCGAGGCTTCCTTCATCAGCATCATCGTTGGTCGTCTAGTGATTGTGGAACTCGTGCCATAGCGCACGAATCAAGGCTCTCGACGCTGAATCCGCCTCCAACGGAGGACATTCCGGCATCTTCTTCGCCATATCCAGTATCAGCGGGTCGGCCGCATCGCTCCAGAGTGAGAGCGCACACCGAAGTTGGTAGCCGAGCGTCAGGTACAAAGACGCGATTGCATCTTCCAGCGATCGTGTCTGCATGAGCACCTTGTCCTCACTGCTCAGGAGCGCGCGTGCGGCTTGAAGTGCATCTTCAAGGGTCGTGGGCGGCGTGGGTATTGCCTCACTCATACCAGGCCCCTGCTCCTAGCTTTGCTTGTGACCTCACATCCAGAACATGACTGCGGCGGGCGTTCACGACTACATCAGCCACACCACCAAGGTGGACCCGAAGGCGAGCAATATCACGGCCCAATACACCTTCCGTGCCAGTGAACTCATGCTCTTCCACGTTTCGTCATCCGGGCCTGGGAATGCTGCCATTCGCTATTTCCTATCGCTATCGTTCGATTCTCTTAGGTGAGGTTACGGCTGTTGGCCCACCAGCGCGAGAGGTTCTATTTTGCCTCGCTTGGCGTCCTGCCAAGGATATGACGCGCCCACGCCACAAGCTCTCGGCATTCGCTCGCGGAATCCCGAAAAATTTTAATCACCAAATATACCGATTAATTTTAATCACCTCCTCTAGTGATTTAAATTATTTGGTCTTTTTAAATAATCGAATCACAGCACAAACATAATCACAAGTCGTTGATTTACAAGGGGAATTTTGGTAAATTAAAGGACTAATCCCGTCAGATATGAAGGGGATTTTCGGCCCAAAATCGACCAGCCAATGGAGGTGCTCACCAGCAAAAGATACGAAGCCAATGAGTGAGATGCGGCGCACAACAGACGACGGTTGTGCACCGTGAAAATGAAAACGGCCGCTGCTCTGGCAAGCACGGCCGTCTTGGGGAATGCACTGTCCTTGGAGTGGGACGGTTCATTTATCCCCCGTTTTCCCCCGTTTGTCAACGGGGGTCTCTCCGTTCGTCCATTTTCGGCCGGATCTTGATCCGATCAGTGGACTCCTTTACCCGTCGGATTCCTGTGGCAGCTCGATTTGGAGGGCGCCAGGGAGGCCGACATCCCGGAGAAACATAATGAGCTGCTCGCAGCCAAGTTTGGCGCACATTCAGCCAGGGATACCAAACAGTTTCACTTCAAATGGCACATCCCGTGCCGACACCGCGCTGGCCCAGGAAGTCGGGAGGTTGCCATGCTGACCGACGCCGAGATCCAAGCGCTGTTCGACAAACATAACGTGCCTGAAGCGGGACGCCTTCGCATCCAGGCAATTCGCCATGAACCCCCAGGCAGACGAGCCGACGGAGGCTCACGAAGTCAGACCATCCGCTATTGCAGCAAGAAGATGGGATTCGTTGTCGAGGCTGAGAGTTACGAAGGTGAGTACGCAGCCCTCGTCACGTGGGAGCATGACCCCGACGTCTACGAGATGTATGGCCAGCCCTGTCACAAGCTGAAGCTGAGCTACCGAGGTGCGAACGGCCGCACCACTTCCCATATGACCACACCCGATTTCTTCCTGATTGGGAAGGACGGGTTCACATTCGTTGAGTGCAAATTGCAGAAGACGCTGCTCGAGCTGGCGCTCAAGCAGCCGGCTCGGTGGCTACGAGCCGACAATGGGATATGGACCTCGCCACCAGCGCGGAACGCTGCCGCCGAACTAGGGTGTGCGTTCCACGTCAGGTCATCCGAAGAGAACAACTGGATTCTTATTGAGAACCTCGAATTTCTTCGGGACTTCATTGTCGAGCCTGCACAACTGGAAGAATCCGACCTCGCCGCGCTCTCTGCGAAGCTCATCGATAGTCCGTGGTGGACGATCCATGGCCTTCTGGCGGAAGGCATCCGCGCCGATGTTCTCTATGCAGCCATCGTATCGGGAGCGGTGCACTTCGACATCACGCGGCAGCGTTTGACTCAGGTTGAGGAAGCCGTGGTGTTTCGCGATGCAGAGTCTGCTCAAGCCTACGCCACCTTCTCGCTAACGCGAACGCCGGACCTAGGCACCCATGCGCAAACGACGCTTTCCCTCTACCCCGGCACGCTGTTCAGCTGGGACGGAAGACGATGGGAGGTATTGAACTATGGCGACGAAGGTATCGCTGCACGATGCTTGGATTCCGAGGGAAAGTCATCACGGTTCGTCGAACTCTCGCATGACCACCTCTCCAAGCTCGCCACTCGCGGCAAGATCATCCCGGAGCCGGATCAAGCAACAGACCACCTCAAGCAAGCCGGTGAGGTGTTTCAGCGGTTCGGCCCAGAAGCGCAGCAGCAAGCGATCTGGCGCCATCAGATTCTCTATGGAGAGCCCTCCAAGGACAACCCCTATGTCAGCGTGTGTCGGCGAACTCGAGCCAACTGGAAGGCCGGTTACCGGCGTGCACAGGAGCAGTACGGTTATGGTCTAGTTGGTCTGGTATCGAACTGGGAACGCCGGCAGGGAAACAAGACGCAAAAGCTTGATCAAGCAGTCCACGAAATTCTAGTGGCTGTCGCTGCAGAAAAGTACGAGGATCCGAGACGCAGAACGGTTGCGCAGGTCTTTGGCGCGGTTGAAGCGCTTTGCCTGGAGCAAGGGTTCACACCCCCATCACGAAAGACCGTTTCGGCCGAAATAAAGCGCAGTCGGTCGATCGATTCCGAAAGGAAGCGCCTCGGCAAACGAGCAGCATACGACCTGGAGTCGATCCAGAACTGGCACCTTTCCTACACAACGCCGGTGCATGGGACACACCCGTTCCATATCGCCCACATTGACCACACACCGCTTGCCATCAAGCTTCTGGATGAATCTCTATCCACGTTAGTTAAAAGCGTCTGGCTCACCTTGATGTTCGACGCATACTCTCGAACCGTGTTGGGCTACTACCTAAGCTTCGACGATCCGTCTCACGTGTCCTGCATGATGGTCATACGTGATTGCGTCCGACGGCATGGTCGATTGCCGCAGTTCCTGGTGACAGACCGTGGCCCGGAGTTTGACTCTGTCTACTATGAAACGCTTCTGGCGCGATCGGGTGTTAACAAGAAGAGTCGTCAAACCAGTAGCCCTCGGCAGGGCTCAGTGATCGAGCGCTTCTTCGGCACCACGGAAAAAGTGCTCTTGCGTGGTCTGCAGGGCAACACAGAGGCAGAACGTCAATACAGGAAGGTGAGCCGAGAGATCTCACCAGCCCGTCTTGCAATTTGGACGTACGAGAGACTGCAGAACCGTCTCGAAGAGTTCTTCTTTACTGTCTACGCCAACAACCATCACTCCACGCTGAACTGCTCGCCTCGCCAGAAGTTCCTCGATGGCGTAGCGACGGCCGGCGAACGTAGGCATGTGTATATCCCATACACGCGCAACTTCATCATAGAAACATGCCCCACCACCGCCAAAGGCACGGCGCGCGTTGGGCCACGTGGTGTGAAGATCAACTACACATACTTCACAGGTCCCGCGTTGGCGGATCTGTCGTTGCGAAAAAAAGATGTGCCCGTCCGCTACGACCCATTCAATGCGGGCATAGGCTACGTGTTCGTTCAAGACAGGTGGCAGGACGTTCAGTCCGAGTACTTCTATGTATTCGAAGGGCGCACCACCCGCGAAATCGAACTTGCGAGCGTGCATTCTCGACTTGATAAGCGAATCGGGGGGCGCCTGCGAGATGCCGACGCGGCCAAAACCGCTGCATTCCTGCAGGCAACGGAATCGGAAGAGGTGCTTGCCATGCGCCGGCTTCATGACAAAGAGCAACGCACCGTCCGCTGGCAAGTGCCGAACGAACTGGTAGCGCCCGACACCGCAGCGCTCGCGTCATCCAACGCTTGGTTTGAGTATCAACCGAAAGCACTGGGAGACCTGGAATGAACTTACGTATCCCAAGCCCAAAAGAAATCGAGGCACTGTGTGCATATGACGCGAAGAAGATCGTGCACCCAAGGCTCAACGACCTAAGGAGCGAGCTCAGCAACCTTCTTCATCCTGTGACCGATGAGTGTGTGTTCGTGATGACGGGCCCAAGCGGTGTGGGCAAGTCGACTGTTGTTGGCTCTTTTATTCGAGCCTACCAAAAGCACCATCTGGAGCGCATGCTCGCCGATCCCAACTTTGTGCCTGTGGTCTCGCTTCGACTGCCAGCACCAGTCGCCGGTGAGTTCAACTGGAAAGACACATTCATTCGTTTGCTAACAGCCTTTGAAGAGCCTCTTGTTGGCCGAAAGAGCACTGGTAGGCTGCATCTGGAACTTGATGGAGAGCGAATCACCAACACTACGAGGCTCGTGCGCGAAGAGCTTCGACGTGCTGTGGAGAATTGCGTCAAGAACCGAGGCACGTTGCTGCTCATCATCGACGAGGCGAGCCATCTCTTCATCACTAAGAATAGAGATTCCTATCTCCTGCAATTCGAACTACTGAAATCGCTTGCCAACGAGTTCAACATCTTGATCCTGCTTGTTGGCGCGTACGACCTACTGAAGATCGACGGGTTCAACGGTCAGCTGACTCGTCGCACCCGGCCAATTCACTTCAGACGCTATACGGCGCACGATCTTGAGCGAATGGACCCGTATGGCAAGGGCTTTGTCGACATCGTCACCAGCCTGCTCGATGCGATGCCAATCCCATACGAGCCGTGCCTCAGAAGCCGTCCTGACTACTTTCTGATGAACTCGTTGGGATGTACGGGGCACCTGAAAACTTGGTTGCGCCGCTCTCTGCAAGAGGCATACGGGACGGGCAGCAAAATGGTGACGGCCAAGATCGTGGAGCGTAATCGACAATCCAACAAGCGACTCAAGCTCATGGCTGTAGAGAACCAGCTCGGTGAGCTGCAGCTGGAGGACATAGATGACCAAGAGGTCGCGAGCCTAATGGGCTTCAGTGTGGTGCCCACACTGTCCGGAACGAGTCCGACGGCGATGCCGACCAAGCGAGGACGCAGAAGGCCGGGCAAGCGCAATCCGTCGAAGGATCCGGTCGGAGGGTTGCTGTCATGATCGATCCACTCATCTTGGATTTCGACGACGATTGGGTACCGCCGGCACGAAGCCGCCTAGTCACGCTCAAGCCAATGGGAGCGGGCACGCAGATGCTGGAGAGTGTCAGCAGCCTGCTGGTTCGCATTGCACGTGCGCACACGGTCAAGCCGTTGGATCTACTGAACCGGGAGATCGTGCCGCGCACCGACATACAGTTGCGCAGACCGAGCAGCAGCTTCGTCAACACTCATGCGAAAACGGCGAACGGGCTGGGTAAGTACGCGCATGAGATTGTCAGTGCGCTGGAGCAGTTAACAGGGCAAACCGGCCTAGCATCAGGTTCGTTCTTGCCGTGGCGGGAGCTTCTCGCATCGAACGGAAACTCGTTGCTGCATCCTCGTCCGTGCTGGTGCCCGACATGCTTTCACGAGTGGCGAGCGGCTGGCCAGGAGCCGTACTTTCCGCTCGCATGGTTTTGCGAGCAGGTGGCCGTATGTCCAGCTCACGAGCGTCCGCTGATTGATCGCTGCACTCAATGCGGTCGGCAACAGCCCTTTGTGACTCGGCACGCCTATCTCGACTACTGCTCGTATTGTGGGGAATGGCTGGGTAAAGAGGAACGTGCCGATGGCAACGCCCCGGCGCTCCCTCAGCGCGCCATTTCGCGGGCTAGAGCAATAGGGGAGCTCATTGTCGTTGGGCAAACGCCCGAAGCATTGACATTGGGGGCGCGGGGTCGGCACGCGACGGTCATCACCGAACTGATACAGCAGCGTTTTGGTGGCATCACAGCAGAAGCGGAGCGTCGCTTAGGATTCAGGCCCCACGTGATGCTGAACTGGTTGCGCAAACACCAGCTGCTCTCGCTCAAGTCTCTTTTCGAACTGTCCGAGCGGGTTGGCGTCAGCCCTGTAGCATTGCTTCGGAATGATCCAGCGACTGCGTTCGACTTGAGTCAGCGGGCGGCCATGGAGCCGATTAAACACCGACCGCCAGTTAGTGAGCAGCGCTTGGATGATCTGAAGAAGGTGCTGGACGGCATCGCTCGAAACGGGCCACACCACCTTGCGCTGACCGATGTCGCCAAAACGCTGGGTGAGAAATACACGTTCCTGCGCTATCGATGCCCGGATGAATGCAGGAGGATTTCTGCGGCCCATCTGAAGTTCAAGTCGGACAGCTCCAAAGCCAAACTGGCGGCGAGCGTGACGCAAAGTCGGAAAATTATGATGCGGCTACTGTCGTCGAAGCAGCGCATCACGCGGAAAATCGTGAAGGCAGAGCTGGCAGCTCAACGCATTTCGATCGCGTGCCCGGAGGTTCGAGCCGCGCTACGGCGTGCGGTCTCCGATTTCGTGAGCACAGAGAGGCTGAGAAGGGGAGGCAAGCCTAGATCTTCATAGCGCCGGTAGTCGCTGGGACTGTGATCACCTTCTTGCCATCGTTCCAGCGGCTATATCCGAGCGCCATTGACGAGCAACGAGTCCTAGATACCTAGGCTCAGTTGAATTTGCGTGGGAGCTGCGGCCCGTCTCCAGAGCCAGGCGTCAAATTCTCGCCTCGACAAAGTAAGGAGGTCGGCCGCACAACAAAACGACCGTCTCAAGAAATGATAGTCATCATTCTCGACCCCAACCTTCTTCGCAAAGGAGCGAACATGTCGATCGACTGCGATGGAGTCAATACCAACCAGACAGGCCATGTAATCAACGGTCTTCGGACCAACCCCATTGATAGTCTGGATCGCATCGCAAAATTGCTCGACCGTCAGGTGAGCCTGCAGATCTTGGACGTTGTCGACTCCCCACTCGTTCAGGAAAGCAACCAATGCTTCGAAGCGGGTCACCTTTTCATGATGTCGCCAATTAAGAAACTGCCTCGTCCCCCCCTCCTGGATCAACTCCAGCAGGGCCGCAATCGTATCAAGCTGGGGATAGGCTCGTAGAATGGCCAGCACTCTCGGCCGCACAACGGTGGCGTAGTTCAGCCCCGCCTGGAGCACCGAGTCAGCTAGAACCGCGCCCAGGTGCTCACATGTAGCTCTTGGCAAACTCTGCTCCCCGAGTGCCCCCTCGTCCTTCGCGTAGTCTGCAATACGACGCGCTGCCCGCAGAACGGCAATGGCGGCCCCTTTCTCTTCGGGTCGACTCATACCAGCCCCGCCGCTTTCAACGCATTTAGCCGCTCAACGCAGTTGGGGCATGCGCCGCATGGGAACCGCGCGGAAGCCTGGCATGAGTACGTACGACCGATCGGTACGCCAAGCTTGACAGCAGCGCGGGCTACGTCGGCCTTGGACGAGTAGCGGAACGGAGAATGGAAGCGAACAGGACCAATGCTCGATGTAAGTCCGTCAAGGCTATTCATGAACGTGGCCGTACAGTCAATTTCTTTGGCGTGGTTGCTGTTGATGAACCCGGTGTACACGTCCAAGATACCGACGGTTTGTGCCCTAGCCGCTGCCGCAGCGAAGAACAGCATCGTCCTATACGGGATGTACAGATCATCGTCTTGGACTTCCTCATTCCAGAGGTCCGCCTCGTGAATCAAACGCGACCGCGAGCCCCTGAAGATGTCCGATATGTCATACCGCTCCGGTGGTTGCATATCCGCGGGCAATACCTCACCAACGCGACTCCACTCCATTTCGGCGCAATGCTGACCGTAGTCGAAGAATACGGGGACAACTTCGACGCCTTCTGACAGGAGTTGGTATCCAACGGTGGTGGAGTCCAGGCCGCCCGAAGCAAGAAGAAGTGCTTTCTTCATGTCGATTTGGTCCGCAACCTAGCAAGAGCTTCGAAGGTGCCATTCAGGCACTCATCAAGGTCCGCAGAGTATACAGAACTTCCGACAACGACCATTGTGTTGTTGTTCTCGTTCCGAGGGTCGTAGGTAATCACGGGCTTACCTAGCGCGATCGCCATGCCGATTTCGACTAGTGTCCCCGGGTCACGATCCAGGGGCACCGCGAAGACGACATCGCACTCTTCAAGTAGCTGATAGTCCTTGTGATATGTGCGAATCAATTCAGCTCGACTCGCTGGTCGTGCAAGTTCACCGTTCTCCTGGATAGGACGCCGCACCCTGAAGTTGTGATACGTAAGGCTATCCACTGCCCGGTCCAGTTCAGCTTTCGCAACATACGAGAAATCGGGGCCAGCGAGATAGAGAGAGAAGCGCTGGCGGTCGTGCCACGGCAGAGTAGTACCGCCCAGCGCACGCAGTGTCTGTACCGACAGGTTGAGCCCTCGCTGAACATCACGACGTAGATCGTCGGGGTATGTTGTCTGCGAATATGCTGTTGCGGCCTGACATCCGCGCCAAGCAGCTTCGATCCACCCCCTTCCTGAGTAGCCAAGCATGACGGCAGAATAGACGTCACCCACACCAACGGAGTTGACGGTTTTCCCCAACTGCGCGGGGATCTCCTCAACGGAGCCATCGCGCAGATCGAAAAGCCTGCTCCCGCCGCGGTTCTCTTTCAATAGGAAGACGTCCGGCGAAAGTGTCCTAATTTCTGCGATCAGAGCGTCGATGTTCTCATGTCCCCGGCGGCTAAAAAGCGGAGACGATGTCGAGAGGATGATGGCCTGTGTGCGTCCAGAGAACGCTTGAAGCGAAGCAATGCTGTCAACGTCATAGGCGACATCAAACGTGAACTTCGCGTTGGGTGAAAATCTATCCAGTAGTACGCCAACATCAAATTTACCGGGAAAGACTATTACCTTGTGGTAGCTCTCGAGGCTCGGGAGAGGATCACGCGGTACGATTTTCTTGTCGTCCCGAAGCAGATCCTCGTAGCCCTGGTGTGAGACTTCTGTTGGGTCACCGATAATGATCACATTCGGTGCGCCGACGACATCGCCCAAACAGATAAACTCCTTGCAACCATGAGCAGCGAGGTAGTGACTCGCCTGGTCGACAAGGTACTGAGGGCAGAAGGTTGCTACCGAATATTCTAAGCCGGCTGCCCAGAGTCCTCTTGCGGCATGCACTATACCGCCCAGTCGGAGCTTGCACTCGGCACCTTGTTGAGGGACGGTGTAGTCAACAACAATCTCCCCAACAATCAAAACCGCGTCGGTATTGGCCACGATTACTGGGCGACAAAATCGACTTCGACTGTGGGAATCGGCGTAGCTGCCGACGATTTGACAACTCCAACATACCTCACACCGCTTTCCAGGCATGCGGCGAGGTAGTTAAGCGATGTTGGGAGCGCGCCAACCTCAGTGCCGTTGGAGTCAACAGCAAACACTCGTTTGCTTAAGGCAATGCTAAGCTCAGCGCCAGCAGGGGGAACCGTTGCGTGTTGGCCGTAGTAGTCACACTGAGCCACTTCCTCCAAGACGGCCGAAAATGCTTGCTGACATTTGTCGACACCGCTCGCGCCGCCGCTGCGGCCTCCCGGGCCTGTCGAATCTTTTCTTTGCGTACCAGAATAGTCGGAAAAACGGCCGGAACCTGTGCTTCCCATAAGACCCTCCCTCTCATCTCCGCAGATTTTCTGAATAACTACGCCCGCGTTGCGTGGGCAGTGTAGCAATCCGTTTGTGCTGACACCACCCGAGTAATACGGGGTTGATTTTGATCAGCATTTGGCGCAAACGAATAGCCGCTTACAGATCCAGATGCGATCGGCCTGTCGTCAGCACTAGCGGGGTAAAGTTCTTCAGCTTGCGGTCGCTACTACATTCATTTCCTATTGAGAAAGGGAAGTACGATGACTGAGAAAACCGATGGCCTGACAGAGGAGGCAGGTGATTTCTTAACCGGGACGCGCTATGTGTGGTCTGTGATGACAATCGCCGTTCTTACTGCCGCGCTTGTTTTATGCGCCTTATACGACATGTTTTTCGAGCCTGTTATCACACAGAGAGGATGGGCTGGCGCGTCTGCAGGTATTTTGGGTGGCGTCATTGGAGGCTACGTCTTTGTGCTGTCCAAAATTGTGGATCACGAAAATCTCAAGTTGAGCCAGCTTGGCAGAGGGCGCCCGCAAAGAGAGCACGCGGCATACTTGCGCTCCAGATTGCTGCTGGCAGTACCGTCAGGATTCGTAATGTCGACCGTGATGGCTGCAATCGTTCACTCCACGTCACCAGCCCTCTTAACTGCATTTGGCATTTTGGGAGGGTTCTCATGCACCCTGCTGCCTTCGCTGGCGAATGCCGCGGAGGCTGCGGCCACACGGTATGCTTCCGGCGCTTTCGAAACGAAGCGAGAGGGGAAGCAATCGCGGGATCGCCGGCAGGCGAGACCTGCCTCGCGGCGTGCAGATTCCGCCCTCAATAGAGACAAAGGCGGGACCGAATAGCTCCGGAGAAGAATCCGTAGCGGGGCGCTCTATCGAAGTGCTTTGGTTGGCGACAATAGGATGAACACTCCGAATGACTAGTCAGTCTAGCGGTATCGCATCACTGGTTAGCGGCTTCTTGCCCTGGATAGTGCGCGAACACTGTGCACGAAATCCAGAGGCGGTAGCTAAGGCCTGGGAGCAGATCAATGCCGACGCGCCGACATTGGCAGACGCCGGCCGCATGTTTTCCGCGTACGGTTCGGATTTCACACTTGCCGAGCTGCGCTATATCGTTCGGCACCCAGAAGCACTACGGTTAGCGAGGAATGTTGCTGCCGGGAGGCAATACCTGGACTTCAACGAGTCGACCGGCTTCAGCGCGGAGAATACCTTCGTACCGCCTGAGCCGGGGTCCGCTCGCCAGCTCATAGCACCAATAGCGATAACGGTGCTCGGTTTCATCATCGTCGTCGTAGCTTTGCTGGCTAGCAATTTCAAAGGGGCAGCCATCGTGGGCGGGCTGACCGCTTTGTCTGTGCTGGTTACGCTTGCCGAGTTTGCGGAGGTGCGAAACCGGCATTGTGCACGTCGCGCTATTGAGCAAAGCGTTGGTGTGCATCACTTCACGCCACTAGGCACTGAGCTAGTGAGCTCTGCGATACCAGATTCGGCGGGCAAAGAGGACGCGATGCAATCCGGCTGAACAACACAGCTCCGGTATGCCACACACGCCCTATGGAACCTGTGGCCACATCCCGCCCAAAATGCTGCAGAAATATGGCCCGCCCCTGCGTGCTGGAGATGTGCCAGATTCAGTTTGGACGGCGAACGCGACGCCCCACCAAAACTGGCCCAGGGAAAATCGGCTCTTCCACCTTGGCACGGCGCAAGGCCGAGTCGCGCGTGGCCAATCCAAACGCTGCCAGTCGTTCGCGAAGAGCTTCAAGCGATTCGAACTGCTTGGTATCGTTTCGGCGGCGACGTGTAGTAGCTTTCATGGCACCTTCTATTGCCGGCGATACCCATAACGAATAGGCACGAGCGGCGGCGAGCTATGCGGCGCGGTTGCTCCGGACTCTACCCGCTACGTTCAGCAGTAGAGATATTTGGTTTGGGAGTTCCTCTGAACGATCAGGTCCACAGGCAGGCAAATAGCCCGCGAGCCACACTCGCGGGCCCGTAGTCCAACGAATCGGTGGGAAAAATCATCTCACGATTTGTCCTTGGGGCAAAAGTACCTCGTTGCACCGGTTCGTGAGGCGAATCAAGGCACCCTCGTTCCCACATCCGAAAAACAACAAAGCCGGCACAAGGCCGGCTTTGTTGTTGAAGCATAAGGCTGCACTTTGTCAGAGAAGCATATCCTTGCATCTGCTGCAAAAATATGGTCCCTGTCTCACGCTGGACAAGCTTTGCCGGTAAGTTGGTGGACCGAAGGAGGATCGAACTCCCGACCTCCGCATTGCGAACGCGGCGCTCTCCCAGCTGAGCTATCGGCCCGTGAAAAATAAGTCTACCCGAAGTCCCCGCGCGCCTTCAATCGCGGGTCAACCCGCGTTTTCCATGCCGGGGTTGCCTTCCATGCCGACGATGCGCGGGGTATTCAGTGGTCGGGCGGTCACTTCGCGCTGGTCGCGCAGCCAGTCGGCCAGCACATCCCACACCGGGCGGCCGCCGGCCTTGCGTGCCTCGGGCGACACGGCGGCCCAGCCGGCTACCTTGTAGCGTCGATCGGCGTCGATCGGTTTGTCGCCCAGGCGCATGTCGGTGATGCGCTGGCCCATCGGTTTCATCGGGTCGATGGTGTAGCGCAGGCCGCCGGTGCGCACCATGTCGCCACCCTGCTGGTAGTACGGGTCGGGGTTGAACAGGTTGTCGGCCACGTCTTCGAGCACGGTCTTGATGGTGGCGCCGGTCATCTCGGTGAGCGTGGTGGCGGGGTACGTGATGGCGGTCTGGGCCATCAGCGCTTCCATGGTGACGGCCTCGCCGGGCAGCAGCGTCGTGCCCCAGCGGAAGCCGGGCGAGAAGGCGATCTCCGCGCCCTGCGCCTGCATCAGGCCATCGATGATGAGCTGGTCGAACGTGCCGTTGAAGTTGCCGCGCCGGTACAGCAGGCCACGGTTGGTGGCGAGCGTCTCGCCGAGCTTGTCTCGATACGGCGCACGCACGCGCTCGATGAGCGCCATCATGGTCGGATCCGGCGGCAGCAGATCGGCGAACACGGGCAGCAGCGTGTAGCGGATGTCGCGCACGGCACCGCCGCGCACATCGAGATCGAGCACGCCGACAAACTTGCCGTTGGCGCCCGCGTTGGTGACGAGCGTCACGCCGCCCGGGTTGCTGACCTTCACCGGCACCGGCACGGCATCGTGCGTGTGGCCGCCGAGGATGGCATCCAACCCGCGCACGCGCGAGGCGAGCTTCAGGTCCACATCCATGCCGTTGTGCGACAGCAGCACGACCACCTTGGCGCCCTTGCCGCGCGCCTCGTCGATCATCTTCTGCAGCCGTTCTTCCTGGATGCCGAAGGTCCAGTCGGGCGTGAAATCCGCCGGGTGCGCCACGGGCGTGTACGGGAAGGCCTGGCCGATGATGGCGACCGGCACGCCGTTCAGCTCGCGCAGCACGTACGGATCGAACACCGGGTCGCCAAAGTCGGCGGTCTGGATGTTCTGTGCGACAAAGGCGACCTTGTTCTTGAAGTCGTGGTCGACCACGTGGCGCACGCGGTCGGCGCCGTAGGTCATCTCCCAGTGCGGAGTCATGACATCGACGCCAAGCGCGAGGGCCGCGTCGACCATGTCCTGCCCATTGGTCCACAGCGATGTGGCCGAGCCCTGCCACGTATCGCCGCCGTCCAGCAGCAACGCATTGGGGCGCGTGGCGCGCAGGTGCTTGATGAGCGTGGCCAGATGCGCAAAGCCACCCATGCGGCCGTAGCGCCGTGCGGCTTCGGTGAAGTCGAGCGAGGTGAACGCGTGTGCGGTGTGCGAGCCCGGTGCGATGCCGTAACGCTTGAGCAGCGCATTGCCCACCAGATGCGGCGGCTGTCCCGCCCATTGCCCCACGCCCAGGTTGACGCTGGGCTCGCGGTATTCAATGGGCAGCAACTGCGCGTGGCAATCGGTGAAGTGCAGCAGGTGAACGTTGCCGAAATGCGGCACGTTGTAGGCGATGGACTCGGCGTGGGCGTCGGTCAGGCGCAGACCGGCGGCGGCGGCAATCGCCAGGGCTTGGACGAATTCGCGGCGGTTCATTGCTTGTGGCTGTGTGCCGGGTGGGCGTACTGAGCCAAGTCCGCCACGTCGTCTTCGAGCATCTCGCCGACTTCCTTGCGCACCACGCGGCCATGGGCGTCGAGCACGAGCAGTTCGGGCAAGCCCTTGCGTGGGCCGGTGGCGGCGCACAGCGCGTCGGTTTCCATCGTCACTGGAAAGGTGAAGCCGCGCTTGGCGACGTAGTCGCGGGCAAGCTGCGGGTTGGCGTCGATGCTGATGGTGAGGATGCGCAGATCGGTGCCGCGCGTGGCGTCGACCAGCTTCTGCAGGCGCGGGTTCTGCAACGCGCAGAACGGGCACCACGATGCCCACGTCGCGATGATGACCGGATGCCCGCGCCACGCGTCGCCCGGCACCCGCGTACCGTCGAGCAGTTGTACGTCGGGCATCGTCACCACATCGCCGACTTCAACGGCCTGTGCATGATTGGCAAGCTGCGCAGCAGCAAACACCATCGCCGCTGCTGCCCACATCACGAACCGTCGAATGGCTTGCATGGCGTTATTGATTCACTGGCGAGGCCGGGTCAAGCAACAGCGCCATCACATCGCGGATCTGCTGCTCAGTGAGGATGCCCTTGTGCCCGAAACGCGGCATGTTCGAGCACGCCGCATACGCGTTGGAGTTGTAGATCTTGCCCCACGTGTAGCGCAGGATCGCCTCGGAATCGCCACGCAGTTTGCCGTACTGGTACAGCGACGGGCCGATGGTGCCGTACGACACCTCGTCTTTCGACAACCGGTGGCACGCGTAGCAGTTGGCACCGTTGGCCCCGCCAGCCGGGTCGGAGAACTGCATGCCGCGGCCACTCTGCGCGGTCTTCTCGCCTTCCTTCCAGTCGCCCAGCCACTTGCCGTCAGCCGGGTAATGGATGGTCTTCATCTGCGCGTCTTCCAGCGTCTTGGCGACGGCAGCGGGCACAGCGTTGCGGTCGGCGTACTGGCTGCAGGTCTTCTGTACGTCGTCGCGCTCCGTCACGCCTTCCACGGTGGCCGGGCCCGTGGAGACAAAGCTCTCGTGGATAACCTTGGCGAGTGCGGCGTCGGCCTTCGCATCGGGCTTGGGCGCGGTGATGGCATGGGCGGCATCCGCAGCGTGTGCGGTGCCGGCAACGAGTGCCAACGCAATGAGGGTCAGTCGGATCATGTGTGGCATGGTCGGTTGACCTCAGCGTTTGATCGACGGCGCGTCCATCTTGCCGCCGTTGGCGTTGCGGGCGAGGAACAGCTCGAGCGCGGTGATCACCTCGCTGCCGTAGAGCGGTTCCGGAAAGCGCTGCTGGCGCAGGCAGTCGTACAGGCGGTGCTGCATCGTGCGCACCTCGCCTTGCGAGACGCGATAGCCCGGCCATGTCGAATACGCAAAGCGGGCGCCGTCAGCGGTCAGCAGATCGGGCAACTCTTGCAGGCGAATGCGCAGGCCCGGCTGCGCGTGGCACGTGGCGCAGGCAAAGTCATACGCGCCACCGCGGTAGAAGAACATGCGGCGGCCGAGTTCGTACGTGCGCTTTTCTTCCGGATGCGCGAGCGGAATATCAATGGCCGCGCCGCGCGATTCCGAGGTGATGTACGCCATCAGCCGTTCGATGTCCGACGGCTTGCCCAGCGATGAGAACGGATTGGCCGACGCCTGTTCCTTCGTCAGCCCTTGCAGTGTCATGCGGCAATACATGAGGCGCTGTTCGGCATCCATCACGCGGCCGGTGTCTTTGAAGAAGCGCGGCAGCTTGGCGTACGCGCCCTTCACCACGCCGGGACCAAGGCCCAGGTCACACGCTTCGAGCGATGCCTGTTTCGGGCCGGCGGGCTTCTTCCAGAGCTCTTCGCCTGCGGCTTCCCAGAGTTCGGCCGGGTTGCCGTCGGCCAGCATTTCGCGGTACTGCGCGATGCCAGCAGCGGTGCTGTCTTTTGGATCTTGCGCGCGGGCCGCCATGTTGGTGCCCGCTGCGAGTACCGCCGCTGCCGCGACCGTCAATGTAAGTCGTTTCACCATCCCCTCCGTGGGTCGCCTACGGTTTGAGATAGGCGAAACCTTCTTCCTGCTGCAACCGGGTGATTTCCACCACGCCGGCGGGCACCACCTTGGCCTCCAGCAGCAGCTTATCTTCCGGCACCTTGAAGGCCATCAGCGAGTTGTGGCACACGCGAAACTCCACGCCCATGCTGGCCAGCGCGGCCACCGGCGCATCAAACGTGCGGCCCTGCGCGTCCTTGGCCCCTTCGACGAGGAATTCAATGCCATGCCCCAGCGCCACCACCACGATCTTCGTGCCGGGTGCACCGTTGAGGTGGTTGCGCAGGTTGCCGATCGCGCGCACGGCCTGATCGATGCCTTCGCTCAACTGGTAGACCACCTTGTAGCGAGCACCGGCACCGGCACTGGAACCAGCGGCGCGCGGCGTGTTCTGCGCAGCGGCCTTGCCCGCCACGCCCAGTGCCGCCAGCGCGGCGGTCACGCGAAAGAAGCTGCGTCGCATCTCGGCCTCCTTGGGCTTATTGGATTGCCGTCTCGTCGGTGCGCTTGTCGCCGTGGTTGTCGACCCAGGTGACGCTCACCTTGTCGCCCTTGGCGGCGCCCTTGAACTTGAAATTGAGGAACGGATCCTTCGACACAGCGGTGCCGAACTGCGCGTCCAGCACCGTCTTGCCGTTGTGCTGCACGGTCACGTTGGTGATGTGCCACGCTGGCACCAGCTTGCCGGAGGCATCCTTGCGCTGGCCAGTTTCCATGTCGTGCTTCATCAGGATCTTCACGTCGGTCGTGCCGCCGTTTTCCATTGCGCGAATGCGCATCGGGTCTGCCATGGTGTGCTCCTTTCCTGATGTTCAGCCGCCGCAGCCGCCGAGCGTGACTTTCACTTCCTTGCTCGCCAGCACCCACTTGCCGTTGGCGCGCACCGCGGCGTAGACCACCGAGGTCTCGCCCATCTTCACGCGTGTGCTCACGAACGGCTCGGTGCCGGCGGGAATGCCGAACGTGGCGGCCAGCGTGTTCGGGTTCTTTTCCACCAGGATGGCGATCATGTCGGTGCCCGGCAGCGTGCTGGTCACCACCAGCGGCACCACGGCGCCGTTTTCGGCGATGTCCGGGGCGGTCAGGTGCACGCCCGCACCAGCCTTATCCACAGCGCCACCGCCCAGTTGCTTGAGCACCTCGTTCACACCCTTGACGGAGAACGCGGCCTTGTTCCACTCCGCAGCCTGCGCCGGCGTGGCAATGCCGGCGGACACCAGCAGCGCCATCATGGCGCCCGCGCGCAGCACGTCCCGACGCGTCACGCCAGTCAGGTTGATTGCATCGTTCATCGCCCTGCCCTCACTTGGCCGGGGCGCCCGCGAGCACCCAGTCGATCACGGTTTTCAGGTCCGCATCGGCAATCTTGGGGTTGGCGGGCATCGGGATCTGGCCCCAGTTGCCCATGCCGCCTTCGCGCACTTTCTTGATGAGCTTGGCTTCGGCGCCGGCATCGCCCTTGTACTTGGCGGCGACATCCTGGTACGCCGGGCCGACGAGCTTGCGGTCGACGGCGTGACAGCCCATGCAGGCGTTCTGGTTGGCGAGGGATTGCGCGCGGGCGGCATCAACGGCTGCCAGCGCAGGCGTGGCGGACAGCGCCAGGCCGGCCAACACCGCGCCGGCGGCGAGCGTGGGGGCGAACTTCATGGGGTCTCCGGAAAAAGGGCGGCCCGCATGTCGTTGCGGGCCGCTTGCGCCGATATTGTGCCCGAAGCGCTTCGCTGAGGCTCGCCCGCGCGGGTCAGACAGCCACGCGCGGAGCAAAAAGCCCCGGCGTTGAGGCACAAAGCATCAACGTCGGGGCTTTTGACCTTCGGCGGCGCATAAAAAAGCGGCATCGCTGCATAAAAAAGCAGCAGCGTTGGGCCTCGAGAGGCTCACTGGCGCATCTTTTTGCTCCGCCGTTGATGCTTTTTTCAGCAGCGATGCCCCTATTTGGGGCATGCGCGAACCCTGCGAGGGTCATCGTTGCGTGTTTTAGGTTCAACGCCGGAGGTTTTAGGTTCAACGTTGACCCTTTGACGGGCGTCGCTGGACCTTTTAGGTCCAACGCTGGCACGTTGACTCAGGCCATCGCGCGCCGCGCCGCCAGTCGGCCGCCGAATACGTTCAGCAGCAAGCCACCCATCACCACGGCGCCGCCCAGCCACTGCGCCGGCGCCAGTCGCTCGCCCAACAGCACGGCGGCCGACACCAGCCCCACTACCGGAACCAGCAGCGACAGCGGCGCCACCCGGCTGGCCGCATAGCGCGCCAGCAACTTGCTCCACAGGCTGTAGCCGAAAATGGTGGCGCCAAACGACAGATAGACGATCGCCCCGATGCTCGACGCGCTGATGTTCGCCAGGCTATGCGCGATCTGCTCCGGCCCCTCCAGCCAGAGCGACAGCAGCAGGAACGGCACGGGCGGGACGACCGCGCCCCACACCACGAGGCTCACCACGTTCACCGGCCCCACGCGTTTGGTGACGATGTTGCCGCTGGCCCACGAGAGTGCCGCGCACAGCGTGAGCAGGAAGCCGGCCGTAGTCATGCCCGTGGCCGAAGCATTGCCGGCCATGCCGATGATGCCCAGCCCGCAGGCCGCCACCGCCATGCCCGCCAGGTGAAACCAGCGGATCGGCTCGCGCAGCGCCACCGCCGCGATCGCCAGCGTAAAGAACGCCTGCGACTGCAGCACCAGCGAGGCCAGCCCTGCCGGCATGCCCACGTACATGGCCGAGAACAGGAACGCGAACTGCCCGAAGCTGATCGTGGCGCCGTAAGCCAGCAGCCACTTGAGCGGAATCTTGGGGCGCGGCACGAACAGCACCGCCGGAAACGCCACGAGCGCAAAGCGCAGCGCACCCAGCAGCATGGGCGGCACGCCATGCAGGCCCACCTTGATGACGACGAAGTTGACGCCCCACACCAGCACAACGAGCAGGGCCAGCAGCAGATCCTTGGGAGACATGATGATTGGCAAAGTCAGACGGCCGCCCGCGCAGCCTTGTGATGCACTCTAGGCGCGTGCGGGCCGCACGACTTGCACAATCTTGCGCATTGTTTGTGCCACCCGGTCCACGACGCCTAGCCGAGCATGTCTGACCAGATCGCTCGGCTCCAGCCCTGTGCCAGCTTGCCCTCGGCGGCGGAAGGTGCATCGGAGAGCCCACCGGCGCCCGGCACGGTCACCATGGTGTGCTCGGCCGCGTCGTAACGGTGGACGGTCGCCACGTGCATCGCCTCGTCGGGCGTGGTGAAGCTGTAGCAGGTGTTGGCGTACAGCGGCGATGCGTCGGGCGCGTGGCCGGCCAGCATCGTCACCACGGCGGCGGCGGCCACCTTGCCATGCTGATTGGCCATGTGGCCGGATTTCGGCATCAGCGGTGCGGTCTGGATGGCATCGCCGATCACATGCACGCCCAGTGCTACCTTCGATTCGAATGACAGGAAATCCACCTCGCACCAGCGTCCGTTGGCCGTCGCCAGCCCGGCCTGCACGGCAATGGCCCCGGCGCGCTGCGGCGGGATCAGGTTGACCACATCGGCCTGCACGTCGTCCTGCACGTCGAACTTGAGCACGCGGCCGGTGGCGTCGATATCGACGGCGTTGTATTGCGGGCGATATTCGATGTGCTGTGGATAACGTTCCGCCCACACGCGCTTGAACAGCGCGCCCTTGGACGTTACGTCGTCATTTGCATCGAGGATCAGCACGCGTGCATCCGGCTTGGCGCGCTGCAGCCAGTGGGCAATCAGGCACGCGCGCTCATACGGTGCGGGCGGGCAGCGGTACGGCGCCAGCGGAATGCTGATCGCCACCGTGCCGCCATTGGGCATGGCTTCGAGCCGATGGCGCAGCGCGAGCGTCTGCGTACCGGCCTTCCAGGCGTGCGGCACCTGCGCGGCGGTGGCCGCACTGGCGAGACCGGGAATTGCGCCGGGCACGAAATCAATGCCGGGCGAGAGGATGAGCCGGTCGTACTCAAGCGTGCCGCCACCGGCCAGTCGCACCTGCTTGGCGTCAATGTCGATGGCCGAGGCGCGGTCGCGCACCCAGCGCACGCCGTGGCGTTCGATCAGCGCGTCGTACGGCACGGTGATCGACGCCATGTCACGGTCGCCCGACAGCACAAGATTCGACAGCGGGCACGAGACGAAGGCCGCGTTTGGCTCCACCAGCGTCACGTCGACACGGCCGCCGGAAAACACCCGCACGTACTTCGCCGCGGTCGCCCCACCATAACCGCCGCCGACCACCACCACACGCGCATTGCGCACGCCGGATAGCGATGCGCATGCAGACAGCGGGCCCACCAGCGCGGTGGCGCCCAGCGCGCGCAGCATCGTGCGCCGCTCTTGGATGAACGTGGATGCGGTCATGGCGCCTCCTGCGGTTGGCGCGACAGCCAGCCGGCAATGGCGGCGATCTGCGCGTCGTCGTAGCCGCGCGCGATCTGCCCCATCACCGTGGAGGGGCGCGTGCCGTTGCGGAAGGCTTGCATCGTGTCGATCAGCTCTGCCTGCGAGCGGCCCTCGAGCGAGGGCAACGTCTGCGCGGTGCGCTTGGCAGCCGGTGCGGTATCGGCGTGATGGCAACTGGCACACGACGCCGCCCACGTGCGGGCCTGCAGATTGGAAGGCGGACGATCGGCGGCATGGGCCGCGTGGGCCGAGTAGGCCAGAGGCAGCGCCGCAAGCAAGGCTGCGGCGGCAAGACGGTGGACGACAGGCATTGGGGGCTGCGGAGTCGGGCGAGCGTCATACGCTAGCACGCACCGCTTGCCATGTGCCTGTGTGATGCGCGCGGCCAACAAAAAACGCAGCGCGGTGGCTGCGTTTTGCGTTGCTGTGGCGGTGGCTCAGGGCAGTTGCTTGCCCGGCGGCAGCGCCGGCGAGGTGGTCGGCAAGGTTGTTGGCGATACTGTCACACCCGGCGATGCCGAGGTCACGGGGGCCGGTGCCTGCGTGGCTGTCGGCGTACCTTGCACCGGCGCCGGCGTGCCTTGCGAGGCATCGGGCGCTGTCGACGCGTTGGTTGACGGATTGGTCGACGTGGCGTTGGTGTCCAGGCGCTTGCGCTCGTCTTCGCTCACGTAGTCGAACACCTTCACCACCTTGTTCACGCCGCCCACCGTACGCACGGCTTCGGTGGCCTTGTTGCCTTCGGCCTCGGTCACCACGCCCATCAGGAAGACGGTTTGCGCTTCGGTCGTGACCTTGATGGAGTTCCAGGGCACGCCCTCCGTGCCGGCCAGCACGCTCTTCACCTTGGTGGTGATGTAGGTATCGTTGGTGCGCGAGCCGAATGTGCTGGACATCGGGGTCACCACGATCTCGTTGACGACCTCACGCGCGTTCTGCAGTTTTTGCGCGTACTGGCCGATCTCCTGCTTGGTCTGCTCGGTACCGGCCTCGCCGGTCAGCAGCACCTTGCGGTTGTAGACGGTGACGTTGACGTGCGCGCGACCGTCGTAGCGCGAGATCAGCGTGTTTTCGGCTTCCATCTGCAAGCCGCGGTCGATGGTCTGCGTGGCGGTCGGGCGACGGTCGGTGGCCAGTGCCACGCCGCCAGCCACAGCACCGGCAAACAGCGGGAAGCACGCGGTCAACTGCGTGGCGGTGATGCCAGCCAGGGCGGCCAGCACAACGGTGCGCTTGATCGTGTGATGGAGGCGGGCAGACGGTGGCGACGAGAGTTTCATGCTGTCCTTGAAAGAAGTCCGGAAGAGAGAGAGCGAAGAAGCGCGAGGTTCATGCCGCGCTCATGCCAGGTTCATGCTTCGACACCGAAGGCATCGCGCATCCATTCGATGCGGTTGCCGTCGATGGCAATGACGTCAAAACGGCAGGCAGGCACATCGTCAGCCTGCCGTGCGAGAAAATCTTCGGCCGCGGCAATCAGGCGGCGCTGCTTGGCGGGCGTGACGCTGGCGGCGGCGCCACCGAAGCGTTGCGTGGAGCGCGCCACGCGGGCACGCACCTCAATAAACACCAGCACGCCGGCGGTATCGCGCATCACGAGGTCAATCTCGCCGCCCTTGCAGCGATAATTGCGGCTGACCAGACCCAACCCCCGTGCCTGCAGATAACGCAGCGCGCGGTCTTCACCGGCCTCGCCAGTGGCAGCGGTGGTGGTGGGCTGGGGAGGTACGGGCTGCGGCGCGTGCATTGGCGGTTTGAACCGACTGACTAAGAGAAGTTCTCGTGAGTGATCCTGACTGGACCCTGCTGGCGCACGACCAGCACTATCCCGCCGGCGCATTATATGTGGTGGCCACCCCCATCGGGAACGCCGCCGACGTGTCCCTGCGTGCGCGCCACGTGCTTGGCCTGGTCGACGCCGTGGCTTGCGAAGACACACGCAACACCGGGCAGTTGCTCAATCGCCTGGGCCTGTCTCGGCCGATGCTGGCCGCGCATGAGCACAACGAGCGCGAGGCCGCCGAGCGCATCGTTGCGCGTCTGGCGCAGGGCGAGCGCATCGCCTATGTGTCCGATGCCGGCACGCCGGGTGTGTCGGACCCGGGTGCGCGCATTGTCGAGGCCGTGCGTGCGGCGGGCTATCGCGTGATCCCGCTGCCGGGCGCGAGCGCGGTGGTGACAGCGCTCTCCGCCGCGGGCGAGCTGCTTGCGACATCGGATGGGCAATTCACCTTTGTCGGCTTTCTGCCCACCAAAGCGGGCGCGCGCGATACGGCCATCCGCCAATGGGCCGCGCAGGGGCCAGCATGGGTGCTGTACGAAGCGCCGCATCGCATTGATGCCACATTGGCCGCGCTGGCCGAGCACCTGCCAGCCCGGCGCATCCTGATCGGCCGCGAGCTGACCAAGCTGTTCGAGCAGATCGTCTTGTTGCCGGCCGCCGAGGCGCCAGCGTGGCTGGCTGCCGATGCCACCCACGCCAAAGGCGAATTCGTGCTGGTGGTGGAAGGCGCAGGCACGCAGGATGCGGCGCCGACGGCCATGGCGGCGGATCAGGTGTTGCGCCTGCTATTGGCCGAGTTGCCTGCCAAGCGCGCGGCCAAACTGGCCGGGGCGATTACGGGGGCATCGGTGGACGCGCTGTATCAAAGCGCGCTGGCACTGAAAAACGAAGGGAAGGATTAGCGACGGGCTTTGGCGCGACGCTTGACGGCCTTTTTCTTGATCGGCGCCGGTTCGTCGGCGCCCACATCGGCGTCGCCATCATTGCTGGCGAGATCCGTTTGCGTGAGTTCCGGGCGCAGGGCTTCGACTTCCGCGCGCGACAGTCGGCGGATCTCTACCTGCGTGGAGCCACGCTTGACGAAGTCCAACCGCTTAGCCGCGGCATACGACATATCCAGGATGCGCTTGCCGTGGTACGGGCCGCGATCCGTCACCTTGGCGACGACCACGCGGTCGTTGGACAGGTTGCGCACCAGCACCCAGCTTTGCAGCGGCAGCGACGGGTGCGCCACCGTGAAGGCATTCATATCGAAGCGCTCGCCGCTGGCCGTGCGGCGGCCATGGAAGCCACGGCCGTACCACGAGGCGACGCCGCGCTGCTCGAACGTACCGAGATCGGCGCGCAGGCCGGGCTCGGTGTTGGCATCTTCGAGCTTCAGGCCGCTCGATTCCGGCACACCGCGGAACGACAGCGTGCCCCAGGCATCGGGGTTGTCGCGCGGGTCGGCCAGTTTGGCGGTGGGTGCAGCGGCCTTGTTGGCTTGCTGGCCAGCTTGCCCAGCCGTGGGCGGCTCGCCGGGCACGGCGGCACAGCCCGCCAGCACCAGCAGCGCGGCGCCGTGCGTCAGCCAGGCACGCACGGAGCGGCCAGCCGGCAGGCGGGAGAACGGGTGGGTCAACTTTGGCATGGGCGCGAGTCTACCACGCAAGATTCCACCGACTATTTACATTTCCTATTAAAACGACCGCATCATGCGGGCATCTGGCGTCATTTTTGTAATATTTTCTTTCCGGTGTAACAGCGAACGCCGCCAGCCCAATGCTGGCGCGGGCTTGGGCCGATACAATTGCCCATCCTCTCTTACGCGATACATGCGCGAAACATCACATGAAAGTCGTCGTCATTCCCGTTACGCCGTTTGAACAGAACTGCACGCTGCTGATCGGCGACGATGGCGCGGCTGCCGTCACCGACCCGGGCGGCGATATCGATCGCATCCTGGCGGCTGCCCAGCAACACGGCGCGCGCATCGAAAAAATCCTGCTCACGCATGGCCATATCGACCACTGCGCCGCTGCCGATGCGCTGCGCACACAGCTCGGTGTGCCCATCGAAGGGCCGCAGAAGGATGAAGCGTTCTGGATCGATCAACTGCCGACGCAAAGCCAGCGCTTCGGCTTTCCGCCGGCCAAGGCTTTCGTGCCCGACCGTTGGCTGGAAGACGGCGATACCGTGCAAGCCGCGGGCCGCACGCTGCAGGTCTTTCATTGCCCCGGCCACACGCCCGGCCACGTCGTCTTCTTCGGCGCGGAAGACCGCGTGGCGATCGTCGGCGATGTGCTCTTTGCGGGCTCGATTGGTCGCACGGATTTTCCGCGCGGCAACCATGCGGACTTGATCCACGCGATCCGCACCAAGCTGTGGCCGCTCGGCGACGATGTCACGTTTGTGCCGGGGCATGGCCCGGTGTCCACCTTCGGCGATGAGCGCGCGACCAACCCGTACGTTGCCGATCGTCTGTTCGCCAACGAAGGCACATCATGAGCGACACCGCCACCCCCAGCGATACGAGCGGCAGCGACGACACGTTCGCCGACACCGCGCCCGCTGCACCGGCTGACAAGCCCCGCCGCAAACGCGGTAACCAGCCGCCCGACACACGGCCCGAGATCTACGTCAGCACCGACGTCGAAGCCGATGGCCCCATCCCTGGCCCGCATTCGATGCTGAGCTTTGCGAGCGCGGCGTATCTGGCGGACAAGACCCTCATCGGCACCTTTGAAGCGAACCTGGAAACGCTGCCCGGCGCAGAAGGCCACCCGATCCAGATGCAATGGTGGCAAACCCAGCCTGAGGCCTGGGCCGCGTGCCGCAGCAACCTGGAAGCGCCCGAGGCGGCATTGCCGCGCTACGTGGAGTGGGTCGAGAGCCTACCTGGCAAGCCGGTGTTCGTGGCGTTTCCGGCGGGCTTCGATTTCACGTTCATGTTCTGGTACATGATGCGTTTTGCCGGGCGCTCGCCGTTTGGGTGGGCGGCGCTCGACATCAAGACGCTGGCCTTTGCGCTCACGGGCTTGCCATATCGACGCAACGTCAAGGCGGCCTTCCCTGCGCAGTGGCATGACCCGCTGCCCCACACGCACATCGCCCTCGATGATGCGAAGGAGCAAGGCGCCCTCTTCTGCAACATGCTCGCCGAGTTGCATAAACGGGCAACTGAGCGCGAAGCGCAACAGGCCGCCGCGCGCGCCGCACAAGTGTCCGACCAAACCGCTCAGGATTGAACGCCGGATTGGACGTCTGGTGGGGCGTCGAAGGCATCACGCATTTTGCGAAGAGCCGCACACCGTTTGCGTCTTGCCCGCGTGATCCGCGCACCATGACGCAACGCAACTTGCGGCACTGCAAACCCGCGTCTACGCTGGGCTTGTGCGAGGCGACCAGACGACTGCGCCACCCGGCGCCGACAAGCAAAGCCACTCGCATACGCCATTTGCTTGCCGTATCGTTTTCGGGCCGCACGTACCCCCGACGCCGGTGCGTGCCGGCGTCGGCTATCCGCTAGGCAACGACGGGAGGTCCTGCGATGCGCTTTTCCCGTGACGCGTTTGATACGCAACACTTGCGAGCGATGACGGAGCGCTTGCATTGGCATCGCAAATCGTCCGCGAAGGCTGTTCCGCTGAGCATGCGCGCGCAGTTGCATCGTCCGCACAGCAGCGAGAGCGACGACGCGGAAGTGATGAAAGTCACCGTGGTGTCGACTGCGGTGGCGCTGGCAGTGGTGCTTGCCGCCCTGCTGGCAATTGGATTCGGGTCAGAAATGGCCCGATGGATGGGCCTGGAATAAACCAGAGCCCGTGCGCGTCTTGACGGACGCAGCCCCGGCCCTCGCGCAAGGCGACACGGCCAACCCTGAACGGCCTGTCCGATGGAAATCGGCAGGCCGTTCAACTTTTTGGGCGCGGGCGTTTGCGTTACTTCAGGAACGCGTCGAGCGCTTCGGGCGACCGGCCGATGGTGGCCTTGCCATCGCGCACGAGCACGGGGCGCTGCAGCAGCTTCGGGTGTTCGGCAATCGCCTTGAGCAGCGCGTCGTCCGAGGCGGTGGCCAGGTTGAGTTGCGCGTATTCGTCTTCGTTTTCACGCACGAGGCTGCGCAACGGTGTGTCGAGCTGCTGGGCGAGGGTCTTCAATGCAGCCAGCGTGGGCGGCGTCTTCAGATACTCGATGACTTCAAGTGATTCGCCCTGCTTTTCCGCAAAGGCCTCGGCCTGTTCAAGCGCGGTGCGCGATTTGGAGCAGCGGGGGTTGTGATAGATCTGCATGGTCGAGATGGCTGACGGGTGCTTGGGGATGCCATCTTAATGGGTTGGTGTTGTGGATGATTTCGCCTCTCGCTAAGAGGGGATTCGTCGAGGTTGAACCCGACACCCCAAAGCAAAAGGGCCGGCAAACGCCAGCCCAATCCAAAACACAACGGCGATGATCAAGCGCCGCCGAGCAACTCCGCCACCGCACAACCCACCACCACCGTGGCACCGCGCAAATCATTCAGTCGCAGGTTCTCGTCGGTGTTGTGGCCGCGTGCTTCCATCAAGGTGCGCGGGCCCGCGCCGTACAGCACCGTCGGCACGCCCTTCGCCGTGTAATGCCGGGCATCGGTATACAGCGGTACACCATGTACAGGGACATCGCCGCCAAACACGTCCAACGCGTGGCGCCGCAGCGCCCCGATCAGCGTCTGCACACCCGGCAATTCGGCCAGCGGCTCGGCCAGCAGAATGCGCTCGACGGACACGGTAATGCCGGGGCGCTCGGCGGCGGCACGCTCAATCACGGCGCGCAGTTCGCCTTCGGCATCACGCCCAGCTTCTTCGGGAATCATCCGGCGGTCGATGCGGAACGTCACCAGATCGGGCACGACGTTGGTGTTGATACCGCCCTGGATCAACCCGACGTTCAGCGTCGCATGGTCAATGCCCGACACAGCAGATGTGCGCGTCGCCAGTTCCGCGCGATACGCGTACACCGCTTGCAGGATGTGCGTGGCGGCCTCGATGGCGTCGATGCCGGTATGCGGCATGGCGGCGTGCGCCTGCTTGCCGCGCACCGTCACTTGCACGTGCAGGCAGCCGTTGTGTGCCGAGGTGATGCCATACGCAAACCCGGCCGAGATGGCATAGTCCGGCTGGCTCAGGCCCTGATCCAGCAGCCATTTCGGGCCGATGTCGCCACCGGTTTCTTCGTCGTACGTGAAGTGCAGTTCGACCGTGCCATTGAGCTTGGCACCACGCTTCTCAGCCTCGATCAGCGCGAGCAACGCCCACGTGTACGTGGCGAAATCCGACTTGGAGACCGCCACGCCGCGGCCGAACATGGTGGGGCCGTGTTCGCTATGTTCATCGCCGACGATCTCGCCGCCGTAGGGGTCGTGCGTCCAGCCCAGGCCCGGCGGGACCACATCGCCGTGCGCATTCATGGCGATGGTCGGGCCGCCGCTGCCGAACGTGTGACGCACGATCAGATTGGTGGCGCTGATCATGCCGACAGCGCGCACCTGCGCTTGCGGCACGACGTGTGCCTCGACCGTCAGACCCAGCGCTTCCAGCAACACCTTGGCGCGCGCGGCGTGCGGGGCGCAGTCGCCGGACGGGTTGTCCGACGGGACCTTCACCAGCTCGCGCAGAAACGCGATTTGCTGCGGATGCGCGGCCTCGACAAACGCGCGGATGTCCGCCTGGGTGTCCGCTTTCGTGCCGGGGCTGGTGAGTTGGGCCTGCGTCATGTCGATGTCTCCCGAGTTGTGGTTGGAAGGGGGATTGGAAAGTGACTGAGCCCCCGTTGTGCGGGGGCCCAGGATTGGCAACGATGCGGGTCGCGTTACTTGGCTGCTTGCATGGCCGCTTCGGTCAGCCACACCGATTCGGGCAAGTCCTGCTCATCGCAGTTATGGCCTTCGCCGCCACGGTCGACGACGATGAAATCGCTCACCTCGCCCAGCGCCAGCAGCGGGTGGTGCCACACGCCGCGCGCGTAGTTCACGCCCTGCCAGCCGCGCGAGACAAACGCGCGCAGCTTGGTCGGATCCAGCTCGCCCGCCGGCGCCACCACCACGAGGTACGGCTTGTCGTTCAGCGGGATGAACGCCTGGCTGCCACGCGGGTGGCGCTCCAGCATCTTCACCTCGAACGGCAGCGCCCGCGGCTGGCCACGAAACAGGTTGATCAGCGCTCGCCCGCCCTCGCCCACATCCACGTTGGCGAGGTCATGAAAGCGTGTGGTCGTGCCCTGGTTGATGGGGAACTGCTTGCACCCCTCCAGCTCGATCACGTCGCCAAACGGGGCGAAGGCTTCGCGCGTTAGCGGCTCGATGGTCAGCGCCACGCGGGGATTGGCCGCCACTGCGGTGTCTTCACTCATTCAAGCACTCCCCACAGGCGCAGACGCGACACACCGCCGTCCGGGAACATGTTGAAACGCACGTGCGTGACGAGGCCCAGGTCGGCGATTTCGGCTTCGTAGTAGTGCTGCAGATCCATCTGCAGCTTCTGCTCGGGCAGCAGCGTCTGCCAGAACATCGCTTGCGTCTTCAGCGAGCTGTCGGTGCCGCCCACTACGCGCGCGGCCTGGATGGACACGCGGTCGGCAAAGTTGCCCTTGAAGTGTGCGGTGTCCACTTCGATCTTGCGGATGCGGCCCGGGTGCGCCAGGGCGATCACGCACCAGTCGTTGCCCGGCTCGCGGCGGCGGCGCGTTTCCCAGCCGTCACCCATGTTCACACCGCGGCCCGGCATCAGCATGCGCGAGGCCGGCCCGAAGTGTTCGTTGTTGGCTTCGACCACGTAGGCGCCGTTTTCCATGGCGGCCAGGTCGAACAGCTTGGTGCGGTCTGCGCCCTTCCAGTCGACTTGCGGCTGGCCATACACGCGCAGACGTGCGATGCCGCCGTCCGGGAAGATGTTCACGCGCAGGTGCGTGTAGGCACCGGTGTTGGTCACGGCCACGTAGGCGTGGCTGTTGCCTTGCAGCGTGGTCGACGGAACGATTTCGGTCCACTGCGTGGCATCGGTCGGCTCGCCGTCCGGCAGATAGGCGGCCTCAATGGACGCCGCCGGCGGGAAGTTGCCGGTGAAGTGGCTGGTGTCGATATCCACACCCTTCACAACGCCCGGGCGGGCCAGCTTGACGATGCAGTAGTCGTAACCCCCATTGCGGCGACGGCGCGTTTCCCAGCCGTCCATCCACTTGCCATGGTCGTCGTACTTGCCCGGGATGAACACTGCCGGCTCGGGGTTGAGCATGCGGTCTTTCGGCGCGAAGAATTCGTCGGTCGCGAACAGGGCTTCAGCGCCCAGGCGCGGGTCGGCCAGGTTCGGGTAACGGCGCGTGAAGTCTGGGGCGTTCGGATCGAGCGTGGGCATCGCCATGGGAATCTCCTTGATATCGGTCTCGTGGATGTTATACGGCGGGCCACGTCGGGCAAGAACAGCGCAACGGAGCGGGCCGGAGGTGCAGCGTTTAAGCGCACATGCACAAGGCATTGCAGGACTGCATGCGGGGCATCCTAGCACGTGAATTCAAGAATTGCATACAAAAAATGTATCGCCTATGATGCCGTCACCGCTCAACAATTCGCGACAACAATTTGATGCGATGCAGCGAGCGTGACAGGGCTTTTCCGACAATCGCGATAGACGAGAGAGGAGGCTCATGACATCTGAAATCCAAAGGAGGATTCACCATGCAACGCTTTACGCGCCCCTTGTTCGGGCAGGTTTTGATTGCCTTGGCGGTGGGCATCGCGCTGGGCATCTGGGCGCCTGAATTTGCGCAGAAACTGCAGCCGCTCGGCGACGGCTTTCTGAAGCTGATCAAGATGCTGATTGCGCCGATCGTGTTCTCGGTGGTGGTGGTCGGGATTTGCGGTGCGGGTGAGCTGAAGAAGGTTGGGCGCGTGGGCGGCAAGGCCGTCATCTACTTTGAGGTCGTCACGACGATTGCGCTGGCGCTGGGCATCGGGCTGGCCTACGTGTTTGGCCCCGGCCACGGCATGAATGTGGACCCGAAATCGCTCGACCCGGCCGCCATGGCGTCGTACATGACGACAGCCAAGCAAGTGGAATCGACCGGCGTGGCCGCGTTCTTCCTCAAGCTGATTCCGGATACGTTCGTCAGCGGCTTTGTGAAGGGCGACATCCTGCAAGTGCTGCTGGTGTCGATCCTGTTCGGCTGCTCGCTGTCGCTGCTGGGTGAGCGCACCAAGCCGCTGGTGAATCTGATCGATCAGCTCTCGCACGTGCTGTTCCGCATGATGGCGGTGATCATCCGCCTGGCGCCGCTGGGCGTGCTGGGCGCGGTGGCCTTCACGGTGGGCAAGTACGGCGCAGGTTCGCTCAAGCAGCTGGGCTTCCTGGTGCTGCTGTTCTATGCAGCGGTGGCGATCTTCGTGGTGGTGGTGCTGGGCGGCATCCTGCGCCTGGCGGGCTTCAACATCTTCAAGCTGATCCGTTTTCTGCGTGCTGAGTTGCTGGTGGTGTTGGGGACGGCTTCGTCCGATGCGGTGCTGCCGTCGGTCATGAACAAGCTCGAGAAGATGGGCATCAAGCGCTCGGTGGTGGGTCTGGTGATCCCGACCGGGTACTCGTTCAATCTGGATGCATTCTCGATTTACCTGACGCTCGCGGCCGTCTTCATCGCCCAGGCGACCAACACGCCGCTGGCGTTCCAGGATTTGCTGCTGATCCTGGGTGTGGCGCTGGTCACCTCCAAGGGCGCGCACGGCATTCCGGGGTCGGCCATTGTGATCCTGGCGGCCACGCTGTCAGTCATTCCCGCCATTCCGGCCATCGGCCTGGTGCTGGTGCTCTCCGTCGACTGGTTCATCGGCATTGCCCGCGCACTGGGCAACCTGATCGGCAACTGCGTCGCCACCGTGGTCATCGCCGCGTGGGAGAAAGACATCGACCGTGTGCGTGCCAACGCGGTGCTGGACGGCAAGATCGACATCACCGAAGAAGGCGAAGCGGTTGCCCACGGCCACGGTGTGGCGACACCGGCCGCCCACACGCTGCCGCATGCCTGAAGCGGCCCTCCTGTCGGACGGCGGTAAAATTGGCCCCATGACCGAAACCACCGCCGCCGACATCTCCTCCGAAGGCATTGCCGACGACATCGCCCAGGCGATCGTCGCGCACCGTTTGCCGCCCGGCACCAAGCTGCGCGAAGAGGCGCTGGCGAAGGTGTACGGCGTCAGCCGCACGAAGATCCGCGCCGCGCTGTTGATGCTGGCCAAGGACAAGCTGATCCGCATGGAGCCGGATCGCGGCGCGTTCGTAGCCAAGCCGGACGAGACCGAGGCGCGCGAGGTGTTTGCCGTGCGCCGCGTGCTGGAGGTGGCGCTGGCGCGCGAGTTCATCGCCAAGGCCACGCCTGCCGACTATGCGCGGCTCGAGAAGCACCTGGCTGAAGAGCATAAGGTGGCCGCCAGTGGCAACGTCGCCGACGTTCCGCGCCGCAATCGCCTGATGGCCGATTTCCACCTGCTGATGGCCGACGTGGTTGGCAACAGCGTGCTCAAGGAAATGCTGCGCGAGCTGTCTGCGCGTAGCTCGGTCATCACCATGCTGTATCAGTCGACCTACGATGCGGTGCGCTCCTCCGACGAGCACACCGCGTTTCTGGAAGCCGCCAAGCGCGGCGACGTGGAAGGCGCCATCGCGCTCATGGAAGAGCACATGGCGCACACGGAGAGTTCGCTCAAGTTCGAATCGCCGGGTGGCCGCGCGACGGACCTCGTGGCCGCCCTCCTCGCCTGAGCACGCGTGGCGACGTACACACTGCGCGCGCCGGTCTCGGCCGAGCTCGATATCAAGAAAAGCCGCTTTATCGGATGGGCCATACCGGTCGAAGACCGAGCTGCGGCTATGGCCGTGGTGGCTCAGTTGCGCGCCGAGCACCCGACGGCCACGCACGTCTGCTGGGCACTGCTGGCTGGGGGCCAGTCCGGCATGTCGGACGATGGCGAGCCGTCTGGCACGGCCGGCCGGCCGATTCTGGAAGTGTTGCGCCATCACGATCTGGACAGCACCCTGGGCGTGGTCGTGCGCTACTTCGGCGGCGTGAAGCTCGGCGCGGGTGGGCTCGTGCGCGCCTACACCGATGCCATTGCCACCGCGCTCATGCAGGCCGAACGCGTGGAGCGTATCGCGCGCACCTCGCTCACGCTCGTCACCGACTACGCCGATGAGGCGCGCATCCGGCGGTGGATCGACGACCACGGCTATGCGTTGCTCGATGCCGCCTACGATGCCGGCGTCACGCTGACGGTGCGGCTGCCGGTCACGGACGAAGCCGAGGCGCGGGACACGCTGCGGGATCTGACGCAGGGGCGTGTGGTGGTGCGCTAAGGCCGGCTCGACTGCGGTGTGGCGGTCGCGCATGCAGGGCCCATCACATTGCCATCACCCAGCTGTGCTTCAATTGCGCCTTTTCATCACGCAGGAATTCCCTATGCGCTTTGCTCTCGGTCTCGTGCTGGCCCTTCCCATCATGGCGAACGCCATGACGATGCGGGATGCCGAATTTGTCTGCCCCATCGGCAAAGAGGTGTTTCAAGCCCAGCAGGCGGTGTCGGGCACGGTGTTCGGGCGCGAACTCGATCTGCGGCCGTACGGCGCAATCGCTGCGCCGGCGCCTTTGCCTAAGTGCCCGTCGAACGGCTTTGTGATGTTCTCCGAGCGTCTTTCCGACGCCGACCTGGCAACGCTGACGCCTTACGTCAACTCGCCCGAGTACGTAGCGCTCAAGGACAAGCACACCAACTACTACCTGGCCGCGCAACTCCAACGCAAGCTGGGCACGCCAGCGGACGAGGTCGCCTACACGCTGCTGCAAGCCACCTGGGAAGCCCAAGGCAAAGCGCAGTACAAACAATACGCGGCCGAAACGCTGGCCGCGTTGGAAGCACTGCTCGCACAACCGGATATCAAACCCGGCAACGCGCTGACGTTCCAACTGGTGGCTGGCGAGCTGGAGCGCCGCCTGGGCAAGTTCGACGCAGCCAAGGCGCGCTTCCTGCGTTTGCGTGATCAAGGCGATGGCGCCGGCAGCCTCGCCAAATCCTGGGTCGACTACGAGTTGACCCTCGTCGAGGCCAAGGACACGCTGCCCCACCCGATGCCTGACACCAAGCGGTAAACCGGCTCACCCGACGCGCGACCAATACCCCGGCTGCGCAAACACCGTCTTGAGGTGCTCGATAAAGAACCGGATCTTTGCCGGCACCGGCCGCTGCTGTGGGTACACGGCGAGGATGTCATAGTCGGGCAGCGCGTAATCGTCGAGCACCGTCATCAGCGCGCCGGATTCCAGCTCGGGCTGAATCTCCCACGTTGAACGCCAGCCCAGGCCCAGGCCCTCGCCCATCCAGCGGTGCAGCAGTTCGCCGTCGTTGCAGTCGAGATTGCCGTTGACCTTCACGGTGACAGCCTTGCCGTTCTGCTGGAAATACCAGCCGCGCTGCTGACCGCCCTGCAGGTTAAACGCGAGGCAGTTGTGCTTAGCCAGGTCATCCAGCGTGCGCGGCACGCCGTGCTTGGCGAAGTACGCAGGCGTGCCGCACACCACGCGCTTGTTTGACGCCAGGCGGATCGCCACGAAGTTCGGATCGATCGCCCCGCCAATGCGGATGCCAAGGTCGTACCCCTCGCGCACGAGGTCGACCACGCGATCGGTCAGGTTGAACGAGATGCGCACGTCCGGATTAGCGCGCAGGAAATCCGGTGCATGCGGCGCGACGTGCTTGCGGCCAAACGCGGCCGGCGCGGACACGATCAAGTGCCCCGTCGCCTTGTGCCGCCCTTCGGCGACGAGCAACTCGGCGCGGTCCAGCTCGCCCAGCGCCTTCTTGCACTGCTCCATGAACACCGCGCCCTGCTCTGTCACGGCAATGCGGCGCGTGGACCGGTGCAGCAACTTCACGCCAAGACGCGCCTCCAGCGCGTTGATGCGTCGGCCGATCATGACGGGCGTCACGTCCTGCGTGAGCGCGGCGGCGGCCATGCTGCCGTGCTCCACCACGGCGATGAACGCCTCGATCTGCTTGAGTTTGTCCATTCCATCCTTCCGGTTCGCAATGTCGAGACATTGTAGGAAGCATTGCGTACGCGGATTGCTGCTATCCAGCGCAACTCACCTGTGACGAATGACTGAAATGACGCGGGGTGATGTGATCGATGCTCGAGCAACCAGGCGAATTGGTGCGCCGCGCAAAATCACTTGTCCATGGCGTTGCGACGGCCTTCCGAGTCGTTTCGTTGATCGCGCGTTGCTGCGCCACGCAAAAACATTCAATACACGGAGTTCGCAATCAACTGACGAAAGCTGCGTTTATCGGTATCGGCATGCGGGAATAGGATCGGCTCCAACACATTCCCACCATCCCTTCCTGGAGACACCCCATGCCGAAGATGAGAGCGATCGATGCCGCCGTTGCGGTGATGGAAAAAGAAGGCATCACCACCGCCTTCGGCGTGCCCGGTGCCGCCATCAACCCGTTGTACTCGGCGCTGCGAAAGGCCGGCAACATCGACCACGTGCTGGCCCGCCACGTGGAAGGCGCCTCGCATATGGCCGAGGGCTACACGCGTGCCGAACCCGGCAACATCGGCGTGTGTATCGGCACCTCGGGCCCGGCGGGCACCGACATGATCACCGGCCTGTACTCGGCCTGGGCAGATTCGATTCCTATTCTGTGTATCACCGGCCAGGCTCCGCGCGCGCGCCTGTACAAGGAAGACTTCCAGGCCGTCGACATTGAGTCGATCGCCAAGCCGGTCACCAAGTGGGCCGTCACCGTGCGTGAGCCTGCGCTGGTGCCGCGCGTGTTCCAGCAAGCGTTCCACCTGATGCGCTCGGGCCGCCCGGGCCCGGTGCTGATCGACCTGCCGTTCGACGTGCAAGTCGCCGAGATCGAATTCGACATCGACACCTACAGCCCGATGCCGGTCTACAAGCCCGCGGCCACCCGTGCCCAGGCTGAACGCGCCATCGAGATGCTGTGCGCAGCCGAGCGCCCGCTGCTGGTGTGCGGTGGTGGCGTGATCAACGCTGACGCAGCCAAGCTGATGGTTGAGTTTGCCGAGTTGGTGAACGTGCCCGTGGTGCCCACCTTGATGGGCTGGGGCGTGCTGGCCGATGACCACCCGCTCAACGCCGGCATGGTTGGCTTGCAAACGTCGCACCGCTACGGCAACGCCACGCTGCTGGCGTCGGACTTCGTGTTCGGCATCGGCAACCGTTGGGCCAACCGCCACACCGGCAGCGTCGAGGTCTACACCAAGGGCCGCAAGTTCGTGCACGTCGATATCGAACCGACGCAGATCGGCCGCGTGTTCGGTCCGGACCTGGGCATTGTGTCGGACGCCAAGGCTGCGCTGGAGAAGTTTATTGAAGTCGCCCGCGACCTGAAGGCCGCCGGCAAGCTGCCGTGCCGCAAGTCGTGGAACGCTGACGTGCAGAAGCGCAAGCGCACGATGCTGCGCCGCTCGGACTTCGACAACGTGCCCATCAAGCCGCAGCGCGTGTATCGCGAGATGAACCAGTACTTCCCGCGTGACGTTCGCTATGTGTCGACCATTGGCCTGTCGCAGATCGCTGCTGCGCAGTTCCTGTCGGTCAACCAGCCGCGCCACTGGATCAACTGCGGCCAGGCAGGCCCGCTGGGCTGGACGATTCCCGCCGCAATCGGCGTGAAGGTGGCATCGCCCAACAGCGACGTGGTAGCCATCTCGGGTGACTACGACTTCCAGTTCATGATCGAAGAGATGGCGGTGGCCGCGCAGTTCAAGGTGCCGTACATCCACGTGGTGGTGAACAACTCGTACCTGGGCCTGATCCGCCAGGCGCAGCGCAACTTCGAGATGGACTACTGCGTCCAGCTCGCCTTTGATAACGTGAACGCGCCTGAGCTGAACGGCTACGGCGTCGATCACGTCAAGGTGGTGGAAGGCCTGGGTTGCAAGGCGATCCGCGTGTTCAAGCCGGAAGACATCGAACCGGCCTTCGCACAGGCTCGCAAGCTGATGGCCGAATTCTCGGTGCCGGTGATGGTGGAAGTGATCCTCGAGCGCGTGACCAACATCGCCATGGGCACGGAGATCGACAACGTGGTCGAGTTTGAAGAGGTGCTCGACCTGGAAGGCACCCTCACGGAAGCCGAAGGCGCCACCGCCTAACAGACCCCGTCGTTCCCGCGTAGGCGGGAACCTAGCGTCGTTTTACTGCATGCATAAAGCCACTGGGTCCCCGCCTGCGCGGGGACGACAAGCGCAAGGAGACCAACATGCCAAAGCTGGCAGCCAACCTGACCATGCTCTTCAACGAGCAGGCCTTCCTCGATCGCTTTGAAGCCGCCGCGCGTGCGGGCTTCCGCGGCGTGGAGTTCCTGTTCCCGTATGCGTTTCACGCAGACCAGATCGCGGATCGCCTGAACCGCTTCCAGCTCGACCTGGTCCTGCACAACCTGCCGGCCGGCAACTGGGACGGCGGTGAGCGCGGTATCGCCGTACTGCCCGATCGCGTGGGCGAGTTTCAGGAAGGCGTGGGCGAAGCCATCAAGTACGCCAAGGTGCTCGGCGTCAAGCAACTCAACTGCCTGGTGGGCATTCGCCCCGAAAGCGTGAGCGAAGACGCCGCGCGCAAGACGCTGGTGGAGAACCTGAAGTTTGCGGCCAAGGCGCTGAAGGCCGAGAAGATCGATCTGCTGATCGAGCCGATCAACACGTTTGATATTCCGGGCTTCTATCTGAACCGCACGCAGCAGGCACTGGACCTGATCAACGACGTGGATGCGTCCAACCTGTACGTGCAGTACGACATCTATCACATGCAACGGATGGAAGGCGAAGTGGCGAACACGCTCAAGCGCCATCTGGACAGGATCAAGCATGTGCAGTTGGCGGATAACCCGGGGCGTAATGAGCCGGGTACTGGGGAGATCAACTACCAGTTCTTGTTCAAGTGGCTGGATGAGATTGGGTACAAGGGCTGGGTGGGGTGTGAGTACAAGCCTAAGGCTGGGACGGTTGAAGGTCTCGGCTGGCGTGATGCTTACAACGTTGCTTGATGTTTTTGTGTTTGGTTTTTTGCCTTGGTGGTGCGCCTCTTGTTTCATCCCCTGCCGGGGCTGACTCACTTTCTTTGTCTTGCCAAAGAAAGTAAGCAAAGAAAGGCGCGCCCGAGATGGCGAAAGACTCCTTGAATTTATGTCGCAGAGAGGGGAAGGGAAAAACTCGCTTCGCTCAAACAGTTTCCCTTCCTTTTTCCTCTCTGCAACAGAAATTCAAGGCGCCATCAAGGGCAGGAACGTCAAAGGCCAAACCATCGAAGCACGACCGCAGCAGCAGTAGCAGCACAACGCGAAGCGAAGCGAGCAACAACAGCACCAAACAAGAGCCACCTTGGGCAGCACACAGATTGTGTGGCCGTACCCTGCCCTAGATGGCGCCTTGAATTTGTGTAAGCGGGCGGAAAAAAGACGGGGAACTGTTTGAGCGAAGCGAGTTTTCCCCGTCTCCGCCCGGTTACACAAATTCAAGGAAGGGGTCGCCATCTCGGGCGCGCCTTTCTTTGCTTACTTTCTTTGGCAAGACAAAGAAAGTGAGTCGCCCCCGGCAGGGGGTGAAAGGGAAGTGGACCACCAAGGCCCAATCCAACACACACAAACCATTCAACCCCAAGGAGACCCCTCACCATGGCAAACAATCTCAACCTCGGTTTCATCGGCCTCGGCATCATGGGCGCCCCCATGGCGGGCCATTTGCGCGCAGCAGGCCACACGCTCTTCGTGCACGACGTCAACCCGGCGCCGGCCGTACTGGTGGAAGCTGGCGTGACCGTCTGCACGAGCGCAGAAGAAGTCGCCAAGCGCGCCGACATCATCTTCATCATGGTGCCCGACACCCCGCACGTTGAAGCGGTGTTGTTCAGCGAAAAGGGCGTCGCCAAGGCGCTGAAGGACGCAGGCAAGGACGTGGCCGCCGGCAAGATCGTGGTCGACATGAGCTCGATCTCGCCGATCGCGACGAAGGATTTCGCTTCGCGCATCAACAAGACCGGCGCGCAATACCTGGACGCCCCGGTGTCGGGTGGCGAAGTGGGTGCCAAGGCTGCTTCGCTGACGATCATGGTTGGCGGCGAGCAAGCTGCTTTCGACCGCGTGGTCCCGCTGTTCCAACTGATGGGCAAGAACATCACGCTGGTGGGCGGCAACGGCGACGGCCAGACCACCAAGGTGGCCAACCAGATCATCGTGGCGCTGAACATTCAGGCGGTGTCGGAAGCCCTGCTGTTTGCATCGAAGGCCGGTGCGGACCCGGCGAAGGTGCGTCAGGCACTGATGGGCGGCTTTGCCAACTCGCGCATTCTGGAAGTGCACGGCGAGCGCATGGTCAAGCGTACGTTTGATCCGGGCTTCCGCATCGAACTGCACCAGAAGGACCTGAACCTTGCGCTGCAAGGTGCGAAGACGCTGGGCGTGGCATTGCCCAACACGGCGACTGCGCAGGAGCTGTTCAACACGTGTGCGGCCAATGGTCTCGGCAAGCAAGATCACTCGGCGCTGTGCCGCGCGATCGAGATCATGTCGAACCACGCGATCGCCTAAATGCATGCCTAAGTTGTGTGCACTGTCGCTGCCTTCGGGTGGCGGCAGTTCTTTTTGTCGCCTCCACGCTTTCTGCCATGCACAACGACTCCTCCGCCCAGGCCGCTTTGCGTGCCGCCTTGCCTAATCCGTCGCCGCGCGCCCTGCTGCACGGCTTGTTTGATACCGCTGTGGCCGTGGTCAGTGCTGCGCAGTGCCTGCCGCCGTATCTGCCTGAACCGCCGCGCGGTCGCACCATCGTCATTGGCGCGGGCAAGGGCGCTGCAGCCATGGCGGAAGCGGTTGAACAACATTGGCAAGGCGAGTTGTCGGGCCTGGTCGTCACGCGTTATGAACATGGTCGTGCACCAGGTACGACTGGCCGCATTGAAGTTGTCGAAGCTTCGCACCCGGTGCCCGATGCGGCGGGCCAACGGGCCGCGCAACGCATGGTTGAACTGCTCGATGGCCTCACCGAAGACGACCTCGTGCTCTGCCTGATCTCGGGTGGCGGCTCGGCGCTGCTGGCCGCACCGGCCAAGGGCTTGACGTTGGCCGACAAGCAGACCGTCAACCGCGCACTGCTCAAGAGCGGCGCGAGCATCGGCGAGATGAACTGCGTGCGCAAGCACCTGTCGTCGATCAAGGGCGGGCGCTTGGCGTTGGCCTGCGCGCCGGCGCGCGTGGAGACGCTGCTCATCTCCGACATTCCCGGCGATGACCCGACGCTCATCGCCAGCGGCCCGACGCTGCCCGACGCCACCACGTGCGCGGATGCGCTGGCCGTGATCAACAAATATGGCATCGACGTGCCGGAAGCGGTGCGCCGTCATCTGGAAAGCGGCGCGGGTGAAACGCCCAAGCCCGGCGATGCGCGCTTCGAAGGCCATCGCAGTCATGTCATCGCGACGGCGCAGGACGCGCTGGAAGCGGCTGCCGCACAGGCACGCGCACTCGGTTACGAAGCGCACATCCTGTCGGACAGCATCGAAGGCGAGGCGCGCGATGTGGCGGAAGTGCATGCCGGCATCGTGCGGCAGATCGTGGCGCGTAACCAGCCGTTCGCCAAGCCGTGCGTGATTCTGTCGGGCGGAGAGACGACCGTCACCGTGCGGGGCCATGGGCGTGGTGGGCGCAATGCTGAGTTCCTGCTCGCGCTGGGCGTGGCACTCGACGGCCTGCCGGGCGTGTATGCGATTGCTTGTGATACCGATGGCATCGATGGCTCGGAAGACAACGCTGGTGCCATCCTCACGCCGGATAGCCTTGCCCGTGCCGAGGCGCTTGGGTTGAAGCCCAAACAACTGCTCGACAACAACGATGGGTATGGGTTCTTTGATGCGCTCGGCGACTTGATTGTCACCAAGCCGACCCGGACCAACGTGAATGATTTTCGGGCGATTTTGATTACGGGGTGATTTGGTTTGAGGCTTGGATTTTTTGATGTTTTTGGTTCATCCCTTGTTTCATCCCCTGCCGGGGCTGACTCACTTTTCTTTGTCTTGCCAAAGAAAAGTAAGCAAAAGAAAGGCGCGCCCGAGATGGCGACTTCCCCTTGAATTTATGTCGCAAGGAGGGAGGGGAGGCAAACTCGCTTCGCTCAGACAAGCCTCCCCTCTTTTTCCTCTTTGCAACAGAAATTCAAGGCGCCATCAAGGGCTCAAACGGCCAAACCATCGCGGTTTTGTCGTTCCCGCGAAGGCGGGAACCCAGCGGCGTTTTAACGAAGCATGAACACCAACGACACTGGGTCCCCGCCTACGCGGGGACGACGGTGAACGCAGCGCCACGGGCGGCATACAGATTGTGTGACCGTGCCGCCCTAGATGGCGCCTTTCTTTGCTTACTTTCTTTGGCAAGACAAAGAAAGTGAGTCGCCCCCGGCAGGGGGTGAAAGGGAGTGGACCACCAAGGTCCAAACAAACCACCCACCGGAGCAACCCAAAATGCGCCGCTTCCGCAACACCAAAATCCTCGCCACCCTCGGCCCCGCCAGCAGCGACAAAGACACCATCCGCGCCCTCTTCGACGCCGGCGCGGACGTCTTCCGCCTGAACTTCAGCCACGGATCGCACGAAGACCACCGCAAGCGCTACGACACCGTGCGCGCGGTGGAAGCCGAGACCGGCCGCCCCATCGGCATCCTCGCCGACATGCAAGGCCCGAAGCTGCGCATCGGCACATTTGCCGATGGCCGCGTCGTGCTCAAGAACGGCGATCGCTTTGTCCTCGACCGTGACCCGACGCCGGGCGATGTCACCCGCGTGCACCTGCCGCACCCGGAGCTGTACGCCGCCACGGCGCCGGGCCAGTCGCTGCTGCTCGACGACGGCAAGATCCGCCTGGCCGTGGAGGCCGCGGACCCAACGGCCATCATCACCCGCGTGGTCGACGGCGGCCCGCTGTCGGATCGCAAGGGCGTGAACGTGCCGGATGCCGTCATCCCCATCCCCGCACTCACCGAGAAAGACCTGCGCGACCTAGACTTCGCGCTGTCGCTGGGGGTGGACTGGATTGCGCTGTCGTTCGTGCAGCGCGCTGAGGATGTGATCGCCGCGCGCGAGATCATCGGCGACCGCGCCGGCCTGCTCTCCAAGATCGAGAAGCCCGCCGCGCTGCTGCACCTGGAAGACATCGTGCAGGCCTCCGACGCGCTGATGGTGGCACGTGGCGACCTGGGCGTGGAACTGCCGCCCGAGCGCGTGCCCGGCGTGCAGAAGCGCATCCTGCGCATTGCGCGTCAGCACGGCAAGCCGGTGGTCGTGGCCACGCAGATGCTGGAATCGATGATCGAGGCGCCGGTGCCGACGCGCGCGGAAGCATCCGACGTGGCCAGCGCCGTGTACGACGGCACCGATGCGGTGATGCTGTCAGCCGAATCGGCCAGCGGCAAGCATCCGGTGGCGGCGGTCAGCATCATGAACCGCATCATTGCCGAGACCGAGCGGGACCCGCTGTACCGCAACCTCATCGACGCACAACACCAGGCCCCGCTGCCCACGCGCCAGGACGCGATCTGCGCCGCACTGCGCGACGTCACACACATCCTGGGGGCTGTGGCCACCGTCACCTATACGTCGAGCGGCAAGACGAGCCTGCGCGCTGCACGCGAGCGTCCGCTGGCGCCCATCGTCAGCATCACGCCGCGCCTGGACACGGCACGCCGTTTGGCGATCGCGTGGGGCGTGCACAGCACGGTCAGCGCGGATGTGACGAGCGTGGATGAGATGGTGGATGCGGCGTGTCGCGCCGCTGCGCGCGAAGGCTTTGCCGTGTCGGGCGATCAGATCGCCATCACAGCGGGTATGCCATTCGGTCAAGCGGGCTCAACCAACCTGCTGCGCCTGGCGGAAATCTGGCCGCAGACGCTCGCCACCGCGCAAACAGAAACCATGACGCAGCAGCGCGAACCGGCAACGGTCTGACGCAGGTCAGACCACCTTGGAGTAGCGCGGGACGACGGCCACGGGCTTGCCCTCGGCCTCGACAACGCGCTCAGTGCCTGTTGTTTGCAGGTGCGCATCGAACACCATGGCGATGCGTCGCACCAGCAATCGTCCCTGCGGCGAGATGACGATGCGCTCATCACCCACCTTCACAAGCCCGGCAGCTTCCAACGGTGCGAGCGCCTTCAACTCATCGGCGAAGGTGTGCTTGAAATCCAAGCCGTGGCGGGCGCCGAACGCGTGCATGTCCAGCTCGCACCCGCACATCAGCTCGCCAATCAGCGCACGGCGCACGTGGTCGTCGGGTGTGAGTGCCATCCCCCGCAGCACCGCCAGTTCGCCAGCATCAATGCGCGCGTAGTACGCGTCGAGGTTCTTCTCGTTCTGCGCGTACACATCGCCCACGCGGCTGATGGCGGACACGCCGAAGGCCAGCATGTCGCAATCGGCGTGTGTGGAGTAGCCCTGGAAATTGCGTTGTAACCGGCCTTCGCGCTGCGCAATGGCGAGTGCGTCGTCAGGGCGCGCAAAGTGATCCATGCCGATATACACATAGCCCTCGGCGACGAGGCGCTCCACCGTCATCGCGAGCAAGTCGAGCTTTTCGTCGGCGCAGGGCAGCGCGAACAGATCGATGCGGCGCTGCGGCTTGAAGAGATGCGGCAGGTGCGCATAGCTGTAGACGGAGAGCCGATCCGGCACCATCTCCAGCACGCGGTCGAGCGTGGCGTGAAAGGTCTCGGTGCGCTGATGCGGCAGGCCGTAGATCAGGTCGAAGCTGATCGACTCGAAGCCGAGCCGCCGCGCGGTGTCGACCACACGGCGCGTCTCTTCCACGCTCTGGATGCGGTGGACGGCGCGTTGCACGTCGGGGTCGAAGTCTTGAATGCCGAGGCTCGCGCGATTGAAGCCGATCTCGGCCAGCACGGCGAGCGTGGTGTCATCTGCTTGGCGCGGGTCGAGTTCGACGGAACTCTCGCCGTCGCTTGCCACGTCGAAATGCCGGCGCGTGGCGGCCATGACGGCGCGCATCTCATCATGGGCGAGGAAGGTGGGCGTGCCGCCCCCCCAGTGCAGTTGCTTGACTCGCCGCAGCGGGCCAATGTGCTCGGCCACCAGCGCCATCTCGCGCGCCAGCGTCTGCACGTAGCGAGCGCTGCGCGAGCGGTCTTTCGTGATGACCTTGTTGCACCCGCAGTAGTAGCAAAGGTTCTGGCAGAACGGCAGATGCATGTACAGCGACAGCGGCGCGTGCAGCGCGGGCGCGATCGCCGCACGGCGGTGCAGCGCGTCGAGGTAGTCGGCGTTGTCAAAGCCGTTGTGAAACCGGTCTGCTGTTGGGTACGAGGTGTAGCGCGGGCCGTGCGTATCAAAGCGCTGGGCAAGGTCGCGCACTTGCGGCGCAGACCAGCAGAAAGCCGCGTCGTTTGCGGCAGACGGAGCGTCGGCCGGCTTGGCAAACGGAAACATGGGCGCGAAGAGTATGGGGGCGATGTTTCATCGTAAAACGCCGCCTTGGGCGCCACGTTGATATGCGTCAACGTTGATCAACGCGCTAGCGGGTGCGCCATCTGCGCTGCTACGTCGCCACCGGCTTCTTGGCGGCCAGCAGCCCCTTCAGCGCACCGAGCCGGTCCTTGGGGGACATGGCGGGCATGGTGTCTTCGGGCGTCGGGCCGGCATCGTCGTCCAGCTTCATCTCCGCGATATAACGCGACGGCTCGCACACCACCGTTTCGCGCGCGCGCTTGCGCTTCTTGCACCAACTGATATGCAGGCTGCGCTGCGCGCGCGTGATGCCCACATACATCAGCCGGCGCTCTTCCTCGATCTTCTCGTCGGTCAGGTCGTCGTCTTCGCGGCAGTGCGGGAGGATGCCCTCCTCCACGCCCACGAGAAACACGTGCGGATACTCCAGCCCCTTGCTTGCATGCAGCGTTGAGAGTCGCACCGCATCCGGATCCTCTTCCCTGCCTTCGAGCATGCTGATCAGCGCGATGGTCTGCGTCAGCTCCAGCAGGTTCTTGCCGGTATCCATCAGCCCATCGGCGTTGTCGAAACCGGTGGCCGCATTGTCGTCACCTTCGTCGCTTTCTTTCTCGGGCTTGGTGCCTTTGCGCTTGAGCCAGTCGAGGAACTCCAGCACGTTGGTCCACTTGTTCTGGGCCTGGCGCTCGTCGTACGTGTCGTACAGGTAGGCCTCGTAGTGGATGCCTTCCATCATCTCGTCGAGCAGCGTGCCGGCGGGTTCCTTTGCGGCGCGGTCCGACAGCCGCACGATGAATTCGCAGAACACGCGCAGCGGCTCCAACTGGCGCGGCGCGAGCTGTGCCTCGATGCCGCCCATCATCGCCGCCTCGAACAACGACACCTTCGCCTGCCCCGCAAACGCGCCCAACACTTCCAGCGTCGCATTGCCTACGCCGCGCTTGGGCGTGGTAATCGCGCGGATAAACGCAGGGTCGTCATCCGCATTGGCGATCAGGCGCAGGTACGCACACAGATCCTTGATCTCGGCCTTGTCGAAAAAGCTCTGCCCGCCCGAGAGCACATACGGAATGCGCTCACGCCGCAGGATCTGCTCGAACAGCCGCGCCTGGAAATTGCCGCGATACAGAATCGCGTAATCCCGAAACTGCGCGCGGCGCTCGAACTTGTGCGCGGAGAGTTTGAAGACCACGCTCTCGGCCTCGTGCTCCTCGTCGTTGGCGCTCGTCACGTTGATGGCATCGCCCATGCCGTGCTCGCTCCACAGCGTCTTCTCGAACAGCTTCGGGTTTTGCGCGATGACCGCGTTGGCGGCGTTCAGGATGCGCACCGTGGAGCGGTAGTTCTGCTCCAGCTTGATGACCTTGAGGTTCGGGAAATCCGTCTGCAGCAGCTTGAGGTTGTCGAGCGTGGCACCGCGCCAGCCGTAAATGGCCTGGTCGTCGTCGCCCACCGCCGTGAAGGCCGGCGCGCGCAGGTGCGAGCCGCCTGCTAGCAGCTTCAGCAACTGGTACTGGCAGGCGTTGGTGTCTTGGTATTCGTCGACGAGGAAGTAGCGCAGGCGGTTCTGCCACTTCAGGCGCACCTCTTCATTGCGCGCGAACAGCTCGGCGGGAATGCGGATCAGGTCGTCAAAATCCACCGCCTGATACGCGTGCAGCGTGGCGACGTAGTTGCGGTAGACCAGCGCGGCCTGGTGGTCGTCGACGTTGTTGCTGGCGAGTGCCTCGGCAATCGCGGCTTCCGGGTCGACGAGACCGTTCTTCCACAGCGAGATCGTGCTCTGCACGCGGCGGATCAGTTGCTTGTCGGTGGTCGCCAGCTGCTCCTGGATCATGCCGAAGCAGTCGTCCGAATCCATGATCGAGAAACGCGGCTTCAGGCCCACGTGCTCGGCCTCGGCGCGCAGGATCTGCACACCCAGCGAGTGGAACGTACACACCGTCAACTGCTTGATGGGGATGCGCTTGCCGTCGGCGCGCGTCTGGCCCTCCATCAGCTTGGCCACGCGCTCCTGCATTTCCTTGGCCGCCTTGTTGGTGAACGTGACAGCGGCGATGTGCTTGGGTTCGAAGCCCTTGTCCAGGATCAGGTGCGCGATCTTCTGCGTGATCACGCGCGTCTTGCCCGAGCCCGCTCCGGCCAGCACCAGGCACGGGCCGTCGAGGTAGTGCACACCTTCGGATTGGGCAGCATTGAGCCCGTGGGCGAGACCAGAAGACATGGGGACAGGCGGAGAAAAGCGGGCGGGAAGGTACAGCGGAGGGCGATGGTAGCACGCGTGGGTCGTCGCCCTGAACACCCCGGTCCGCCGCGGATTGCACCCTTTCAAGCGCAGTAGTGGATCAGCGTTTTCTTATTCATTCTTAGCAAAAGGTCGGCCGGCCGGCTGAAAAATGCGGCGTTTTCCAATTGCGTGATGAATGAGATTCCGTGTATGTGGGCAAATTATTGATCGGCGTCAAATCTGGAAATAAGAATTTCCCAATGTTTGAGATTTACTGTTGAGGTGATCCATGATTAATATGCTATACACATGTTGCCACGATCCATATTTCAGCGTTGTTCCCTGACTTTCTTGTAAGACTATTCTGATATCAGAAAATCCACAATTTATTGCCATTGGTGCAAAAACTTGAAAAATTGATTCATTGATTTCTACAAACTCTGCAGTCGCCATCCATCGTCTTGGATTGGCGCGGAATTCCACTTTTATCTCTGCAGAGGTATTGAAATGAACAAGGCATATCGTGTCGTTTTCAACAAAGCGACCGGCGTATGGGCAGCGGTTTCTGAGATTGCGCGTGGGCGCGGGAAGGGGCGGACTGCGGTGAAGGCGGTTGGCTCTGCACTAATTGCGGGTGCAGCTTCGCTTTCCGCACCTGGGGCGATTGCCCAAGTCTTGATTGAGCAGCCTGATGCTGATGGACCAATCTCTTTTGGTAGAAATGCCACCGGCGCAGTCGTCGACTTTACAAACCAAGGGAACAATACTCGTCGCCTTACTGGCATTGAAAATGGCGTCGCGTCATCCGATGCCGTGACTGTCAATCAGCTCAATAGCACTCTCAATTACCTAGGCGCTCGCATCAGCACCGTAAATGGAGCTGTCATTCCCCCGAGCTACACGTTGGGCCCAGACAGCACGGGTGGAACAACGTACTCCACCGTGCCTGGGGCATTGGGTAACCTCGACGATCGCATCAAGACCAACACCACCAAAGTCAACAACCTGGACAACATCGCCGTCAAGTACGACACCGACGCGACCACCGGGGACAAGCTGAACTCCGTCACACTCGACAGCGGCACTAGCACGACGGGTGTCGCCATCCATAACGTCGCCAATGGCGATGTGGCCAAGGACAGCAAGGACGCCGTCAATGGTGGTCAACTGTTCGACGTCAAGAGTACGGCTGAGCAGGCTGCGAAGGCTGCCGCCAATTCTGTTCAGTACGACACCGACCCGACCACAGGCGACAAGCTGAACTCCGTCACGCTCGACAGCGGCACCAGCACGACGGGTGTCGCTATCCATAACGTCGCCAACGGCGATGTGGTTAAGGACAGCAAGGACGCCGTCAACGGTGGCCAACTGTTCGACGTCAAGAGCACGGCTGAGCAGGCTGCAAAGGCTGCCGCCAACTCTGTTCAGTACGACACCGACCCGACCACGGGCGACAAGCTGAACTCCGTCACACTCGACAGCGGCACCAGCACGACGGGTGTCGCCATCCATAACGTCGCCAATGGCGATGTGGCCAAGGACAGCAAGGACGCCGTCAACGGTGGTCAACTGTTCGACGTCAAGAGCACGGCTGAGCAGGCTGCAAAGGCTGCCGCCAATTCTGTTCAGTACGACGCAGCCGGTGACACTATCACGCTCAAGAATCCGACTGGTGGCACTGGCCCAGTGCAGATCAAGAACGTGAAAGCGGGTACGGATGACACCGACGCCGTAAACTTCAAGCAGCTTAAAGACGCAGGCCTAGTGGGCAATGATGGCAAGCTGGCCAACGCCGTGACATACGACAGCGATAAGAAAGACAGCGTCACGCTGGGTGGCCTGAAGGACGACGGCACGGGCACCATGGTTCCTGCAACGGCGCCGGTCAAGCTGTCGAACATCGCCAATGGCGTGAATGCCAACGATGCCGTCAACTTCAGCCAGCTCAATGGCGTTGGCAGCGCACTGGGCGGTGGCGCTTCCTTCAACAACGGCGTGTGGACAGGCCCAACGTATTCGTTCCAAAACGGGGACAAGTACCATGATGTCGGCGGTGCACTCGACAACCTGGACAAGCGCGTTTTCAGCCTGGAAGGCGGCTCGACGGGCGGCGGCCAAGACAACCCCCGATTTGTCGGCAGCGGCGGCGGCGAAATCCGTGGCCCGAAAGAGGAGGCGCAGGCTACCGGCAACTACGCGACGGCAGCAGGTGCCAACGCGGTGGCGTCGGCGGCGAACAGCGTCGCCCTGGGCGCCAACTCGGTCGCAGACCGCGAGAACACCGTGTCCGTGGGTTCTGTCGGTAACGAACGCATCATCACCAATGTGAAGGCCGGCGTGAACGATACCGATGCAGTCAACTACGGCCAGTTCAAGGACGTCAAGGCGCAAGCTGACGCCACCCAACAAGCCGTGGGCAATTTGCAGAGCCAGGTCAACCAGATCGACGGCAAGGTCAACCGCGTGGGCGCCATGAACGCTGCAATGTCGACCATGGTGGCCAGCGCGGCCGGTCTGCAGACCGACAACCGCATGGCGATCGGCACGGGTCTGTATCGCGGTGAAACGGCACTGGCGATCGGCTACCAGCGCAAGATCGGCTCGCGCGCCACGGTAACGATCGGCGGCTCCACCGCTGGCGGCAAGGAGTACAACGTGGGCGTGGGCGCTGGTTTCGGCTGGTAACCCAACGGCGTTGATTGTTTGAAGTTTGCGGACGCGTACCTCACGGGCGCGTCCGTTTTTGTTTGCGCGCCGACTTGCACGTCGCACGCAATCGTTTGTGCCCCTCGCTTTCTCCGTTGGCGTTACACGGCTTACGCGCTGTTACACGACCGCAGTCAGCTTTGCGCCGGAACGCTTCGTTATAGACAGGACAGCGGCTGAATCGGTCAGCCGCCCACCGGAGGAAAACCATGAACCGCATCGTCAAAGTCCTGGCTGTCACTGCCGTCGCCCTGTCCGCCACCACTGGCGCCTTCGCACAAACGCAATGGCAGAAAGATCACCCGCGCCGCGCCGAGGTCAACCACCGCTTGGCCAACCAGAACAAGCGCATCCATAACGAGGTGAAGGAAGGCGAAATCACCAAGAGCCAAGCCAAGGCGCTGCACAAGGAGGATCGCCAGATCCGTCAGGAAGAGCGCGACATGGCCGCCCAGAACGGGGGCCACATCACCAAGCAGGAACAACGCACGCTGAACCAGCAGGAAAACCAGGTGAGCCGCCAGATCGGCAAGTGAGCGGCAACTGAGCCGCGTTTCCGACGACCCGCGATCGGCCGCACCTCGGGCTGGGCGATATCGACACGCCGCGCGAGGTGCGGCCAGTTTTTTGGACAGCGTGACCGCCAAAAAACGCCGCCGATTTGTCCTGATTGACAATCCCAGCCCCCTTCCGTACATTCCGCGCATCCATCCGGGAGAGCGCGCCAGCCACATCAGGTCTGTCGCCGCCGAAGGGGTAGCACCCGAAAACTCTCAGGCATCCAGGACCGGGTGGATCGGCCAGACATGCGTCTGACCGCACTCTGGAGAGCTGGCGCTGCACGACCACTGCAGGCGCCCACCGAAGGGGCTCACGAACCGGCGCGCACCGCTATGCGTACCGCGCTTCGCAATCTCTCAGGTACCAAGGACAGAGGGGCCATCTGCGCGGCTTGCATCTTCATGGCGTCACCATGAGGCATCAGGCTGCGCAGGTGGCCTTTTTGCTTTTCTGGTCCCGAATAACGCGCCACGCCGAGGCCACCGGCGGCGCCCAAGCCGAGAGATTCCATGACGCTCCAACACACGCCGCTCAATGCCATCCACCGCTCGCTGGGCGCCCGCATGGTCGACTTTGGCGGCTGGGACATGCCCGTCAACTATGGCTCCCAGATCGAAGAACACCATGCTGTGCGGCAAGACGCCGGTATCTTCGACGTCTCGCACATGTGCGTGGTCGACCTCACCGGCGCGCGCGTGCGCGACTTCCTGCGTGGGCTGCTCGCCAACAACGTCGACAAGCTGCAAACCCCGGGCAAGGCGCTCTACAGCTGCATGCTCAACCCCAAGGGCGGCGTGATCGACGATCTGATCGTCTACTTCTTCCGTGAAGACTGGTTCCGCCTGGTCGTGAACGCCGGCACCGCACCGACTGATCTCGAATGGATCGTCGCGCAGAACGAAGCCGCCGGCACAGGCGTGACCATCACCCCGCGCCGCTCCGATAACAACGCCGGCGCCGAGCCGCTGGGCATCCTCGCGGTGCAGGGCCCGAACGCGCGCGCCAAGACCTATGCCGCGCTGCCCGGCACGCAGGCCGTGGGCGAGGCGCTCAAGCCATTCAACGCGGGCTTTGTCACCGTCGACGGCGTGGGCGAAATCATGGTCGCGCGCACCGGCTACACCGGTGAAGACGGCTTTGAGCTGGTCGTGCCCGCCGCGCAGATCGCCGGCGTATGGGAGCGCCTGCTGCAGGCCGGCGTGCGCCCGGCAGGCCTCGGCGCACGCGACACGCTGCGTCTGGAAGCCGGCATGAACCTCTATGGCCAGGACATGGATGAGCACGTCTCGCCGCTCGACGCCGGCCTCGCCTGGACGGTCGATTTGCAAAGCGAGCGCGACTTCATCGGCAAGGCTGCGCTGCAAGCCGGCGGCCAGCGCGACCAGTTCGTCGGCCTGATCCTGCGTGACAAGGGCGGCGTACTGCGCGCCCACCAGAAAGTCATCACCCCCGCCGGTGACGGCGAGATCACCAGCGGCACCTTCAGCCCGAGCCTGTCGCTCTCCATCGCGTTGGCGCGCTTGCCCAAGGATGTCGCCATCGGCACCGACGTGCAGGTCGAGATCCGCGACCGCAAGTTGACCGCGACTGTGGTTAAACTGCCGTTCGTGCGCAATGGCAAGGCGCTGGTCAGCTGAACCCGAATTCCCATCATTCCAATCTTCCGGAGAAACCTTTCATGAGCAACGTCCCCGCCGATCTGAAGTACACCGAACACGACGAGTGGATCCGCGTTGAAGCCGACGGCACGCTGACCATCGGCATCACCGATTACGCGCAAGATGCGTTGGGCGACATCGTGTTCCTCGAGTTGCCGGACGCTGGCCGCACCGTCGCCAGGGACGAAGCGATTGCCGTGGTGGAATCGGTCAAGGCGGCTTCCGACATCTACGCGCCGGTGTCGGGCGAAATCGTCGCCAAGAATGAGGATGCTGTCGACGCGCCGGAGTCGGTCAACGCTGGTGCTTACGACGCGTGGCTGTTCAAGATCAAGCCGGCCAACGCCGACGACGTGAACGCCCTGATGTCGGCTGCGCAGTACGAAGCCAAGATCGGCTAAGCCGGTCCCCAAGCCGATGCGCGCTCAGACCTGCGCCGTGTCGGCTTTTTGCCTGAATTTCGAGCCCTTGCCATGAACGCTCCGCACCCCGCTTCCTCGGCGCTTGCTGCCGAACGCCCCACCCTGGCTGACCTGGAGGCGCGCGACGCCTTCGCACATCGCCACATCGGCCCGTCGGCCGACGAGCAAGCGCAGATGCTTGCCGCGCTCGGCTACGACAGCCGCGCCGCGCTGATCGACGCCGTGATCCCGCCCGCCATTCGTCGCCAAGACGGCATGCCGCTGGGCGAATTCACGCAACCGCTGACTGAAGAAGCGGCGCTGGCCAAGCTGCGCGGCATCGCCGGGCAGAACCGCGTGGTCAAGAGCCTGATCGGCCAGGGCTATTACGGCACGCACACGCCGGGCGTGATCCTGCGCAACATCCTTGAGAACCCGGCTTGGTACACGGCCTACACGCCGTATCAGCCCGAAATCTCGCAGGGCCGCCTGGAGGCGATGCTGAACTTCCAGCAGATGGTGATCGACCTCACGGCGATGGACATCGCCAACGCGTCGATGCTGGACGAAGCCACCGCCGCTGCGGAAGCGATGACGCTGCTGCAACGCATTGGCAAGTCGAAGTCGACCGTGTTCTTCGTGGCCGACGACGTGCTGCCGCAAACGCTGGAAGTCGTGCGCACGCGTGCCGAGCCGATCGGCGTGCAAGTGGTAACCGGCCCCGCTGCTGACGCTGCCAAGCACGACGCCTTTGGCGTGCTGCTGCAATACCCCGGCGCCAACGGTGCGCTGCTGGGTGATCTGTCGACATACCAAGCGCTGACCGATGCCGTGCATGCTGCGGGCGGTCTGGTGGTTGCAGCCGCTGACCTGCTGGCGCTCACGCTGCTGGTGGCCCCGGGCGAATGGGGTGCCGATGTGGTCATCGGCAACACGCAGCGCTTTGGCGTGCCGTTCGGCTTTGGCGGCCCGCACGCCGGTTACATGGCTGTGCGCGATGCATTCAAGCGCTCGATGCCCGGTCGCCTCGTTGGCGTAACGGTGGATGCGCAAGGCAACTCCGCCTACCGCCTCGCGCTGCAGACGCGCGAGCAGCACATCCGCCGCGAGAAAGCCACCTCGAACATCTGTACCGCGCAGGTGCTGCTGGGCGTGATGGCATCGATGTACGCCGTCTACCACGGCCCGCAAGGCCTGAAGCGCATCGCCCAGCGCGTGCACCGCCTGACCGCCACGCTGGCCGCCGGCCTGCGCGCGATCGGCTACACGCTGGAATCCGACGCCTTCTTCGATACGCTAACGGTCGCCACCGGCCCGCGCACGGCCAACCTGCACATCGCTGCACAGGCGCATGGCATCAACCTGCGGCAGATTGACGATGCGCGCCTGGGCATCTCGCTGGATGAGACCGTCACGCGCGCCGATGTGGTCGCGCTGTGGGATGTCTTCGCACACGCCGCTCACGCGGCTGCGCCGGACTTCGACAAGACCGAAGCGGGCGTTGCCGATGCGTACCCGGCATCGCTCATCCGCCAAAGCGCGTACCTCACGCACCCGGTGTTCAATGCGCACCACTCCGAGCACGAAATGCTGCGCTACCTGCGCAGCCTGGCTGACAAGGACCTGGCGCTCGACCGCACGATGATCCCGCTGGGTTCGTGCACGATGAAGCTCAACGCCACCGCAGAAATGCTGCCGGTGACGTGGCCCGAGTTCTCGAACATCCACCCGTTCGCACCCGCCGACCAGACCGTGGGCTACCGCGAGATGATCGACCAGCTCGAACAGATGCTGTGCGCCGCCACTGGCTATGCCGCGATCAGCCTGCAGCCGAACGCCGGCTCGCAGGGCGAATATGCCGGCCTGCTGATCATCCACGCCTACCACGCCAGCCGCGGCGAAGGCCACCGCAACGTGTGCCTGATTCCGTCGTCGGCGCACGGCACGAACCCGGCATCGGCGCAGATGGCTGGCATGCAAGTCGTTGTTGTGGCGTGCGATGAGCGCGGCAACGTGGACTTGGCTGATCTGGAAAAGAAGGCCGCCGAGCACAGCAAGAACCTCGCCGCGATCATGATCACGTACCCGTCCACGCACGGCGTGTTCGAGGAAGGCGTGAAGCGCGTGTGCGAGATCGTGCACAGCCACGGCGGCCAAGTTTATGTGGATGGCGCCAACATAAACGCCATGGTCGGTACCGCTGCACCGGGCCACTTCGGCGGCGATGTCTCGCACCTGAACCTGCACAAGACGTTCTGCATTCCGCACGGCGGTGGCGGCCCGGGCGTCGGTCCGGTGGCCGTGGGCGCGCATCTCGCACCGTTCCTCCCGGGGCGCGCGGCGTCGGGTGAAGACGCGAGCCAGAACATCGGCAACGTGTCGGCTGCTGCGTTCGGTTCGGCGTCGATCCTACCGATCTCGTGGATGTACATCGCCATGATGGGCGCCGCCGGCCTGACCGCTGCGACCGAGACAGCCATCCTGTCGGCCAACTACGTGGCCAAGCGCCTGTCGCCGTACTACCCGGTGCTGTACACGGGCGCGCACGGTCTGGTCGCGCACGAGTGCATTCTCGACATCCGCCCGCTGCAGAAGGAATCGGGCATCAGCAACGAAGACATCGCCAAGCGCCTGATGGACTTCGGCTTCCACGCACCGACGATGAGCTTCCCGGTGCCGGGCACGCTGATGATCGAGCCGACTGAGAGCGAGCCCAAGGTGGAACTCGACCGCTTCATCGACGCGATGATCGCCATCCGTGGCGAAGTCGACAAGGTGATCTCGGGCGAATTCGACCGCGAGGACAACCCGCTCAAGCACGCGCCGCACACCGCCAACGTGGTGATGGCCGATGACTGGCAACACAAGTACACGCGCGAGCAGGCTGCCTACCCCGTGGCATCGCTGCGCGCGCGCAAGTACTGGCCGCCGGTCGGCCGTGCGGACAACGTCTACGGCGATCGCAACCTGTTCTGCGCCTGCGTGCCGATGAGCGAGTACGCGCAAGACTAAGCCGGCAATTCGGGCGCGCTCATGATCGCGCTACGCCACAGGCGGCCGCCTCGCACCACGGGGCGGCCGTTTGCATCTGAATACCCCGTGCGTGGTGGCCACAAGCCGCCCGCCCCTTTTGCAAAACACCCCCGGAGCCCTACCCCATGGCTGTTTCCGTTTTCGACCTCTTCAAGATCGGTATTGGCCCGTCCAGCTCGCACACCGTTGGGCCAATGCGCGCTGCGCTGATGTTCGCCACGGCGCTCGAAGCCGATGGGCTGATGCCGCAAGTCGCCAGCGTGCGCGTGGAGCTGTACGGCTCGCTCGGCGCCACCGGCAAGGGCCACGGCACCGATCGCGGCGTCATCCTCGGCCTGATGGGCGAGGCGCCGGATACCATCGATCCCGATACCATCGAAGACAAGCTCGCGGCGCTGCGCACCTCGCAGTCGCTGTCGTTGCTGGGCCGTCATGCGGTGCGCTTTACCGAGAAGGAGCACATCGCCTTCTATCGCCGCGAGGCGATGGCCGAGCACCCGAACGGCATGAAGTTCCACGCCTTCGATGCGGCCGGCGAGCGGCTGCGCGAGGCACGCTATCTGTCGGTGGGCGGCGGCTTTGTCGTCACGGCCGGCGCGCCGAATACGCAAGTGCTGGCCGCGCACGACCAATTGCCGCATCCCTTCCGCAGCGGCAAGGAACTGCTGGCGATGTGCGCATCGACAGGCAAATCGATCGCGCGCCTGATGCTGGAAAACGAACTGACGTGGCGCACCGAAGCCGAAGTGCACAGCGGCCTGCTCAACATCTGGCACGTGATGCAGGCCTGTGTGACGCGCGGCTGCCGCACCGAGGGCGAATTGCCCGGCCCGTTCCACGTGCGCCGCCGCGCGGCTGAGTTGTATTCACGGCTCACGGGGCAGGCGGAACGCACGCTGTCTGACCCGCTCTCCGTCATCGACTGGGTGAACCTCTACGCCATCGCCGTCAACGAAGAGAACGCTGCGGGTGGGCGCGTGGTGACGGCGCCGACCAACGGTGCGGCCGGCATCATCCCCGCCGTGCTGCATTACTACGACCGCTTCGTGCCTGGCGCGAATGACAACGGCATCGTGGATTTCCTCCTCACCGCTGGGGCAATCGGCATGCTTTACAAGATGAACGCGTCCATCTCCGGCGCGGAAGTCGGCTGCCAGGGTGAAGTGGGTGTGGCGTGTTCAATGGCTGCTGGCGCGCTGGCTGCGGTGCTGGGCGGTACGCCTGCGCAGGTCGAGAATGCCGCCGAAATCGGCATGGAACACAACCTCGGCCTGACGTGCGACCCGGTCGGCGGGCTGGTGCAGATTCCGTGTATTGAGCGGAATGCGATGGCCTCTGTGAAGGCTGTGAATGCTGCGCGCATGGCGTTGCGGGGGGATGGCACGCATTATGTGTCGCTCGACTCCGTCATCAAGACGATGCGGGAGACGGGGGCGGATATGAAGACGAAGTACAAGGAGACGGCGCGGGGTGGCTTGGCTGTCAATATCGTGGAGTGCTGAGCTTCTGGTTTTGTGTTTGTGGTCCATCCCTTGTTTCATCCCCTGCCGGGGCTGACTCACTTTCTTTGGTCTTGCCCAAAGAAAGTAAGCAAAGAAAGGCGCGCCCGATGCGGCGAAAGACTCCTTGAATTTATGTCGCAAGGAGGGAGGGGAGGCAAACTCGCTTCGCTCAGACAAGCCTCCCCTCTTTTTCCTCCTTGCAACAAAAATTCAAGGCGCCGCATAGGGCAGGGAAAGTCAAAGGACAAAAGCCAAACCCTCTGGGCACCATCCCAAACGACAAGGCCAACCTCGCGATGGGTTGGCTTTTGTCTTTTGACGTTCTTGCCCTTGATGGCGCCTTGAATTTCTGGGGGCGGGCGGATAAAGGAAGGAGGCCTGTCTGAGCGAAGCGAGTTTTCCCCATCTCCGTCCGGTTACGGAAATTCAAGGGATGGGTCGCCATCTCGGGCGCGCATTTCTTTGCTTACTTTCTTTGGGCAAGACCAAAGAAAGTGAGTCGGTCCCGGCAGGGAACGAAAGGGGGAGTGGACCACCAAGACCAGCCTCGGCAGAGGACGAAACAAGGGATGCCCCACAAACAAAAAAATTAGAGGAAACACCAAACAAAAACCAACAAGCCACCGCCTCGCCCCGCTCCTATAATCCGCGCCACAAGCCCCCTCTTTGGAGACCCGCAGGATGCAATCCCTCCATCCCCCCAAACACATTTCGGCGGCAGCGCTGCCGGAGTTGACGCTGCGCGGCATGATCCTCGGCGCGCTTATCACCGTGATCTTCACCGCGTCCAATGTGTACCTCGGCCTGAAAGTCGGCCTGACGTTTTCTTCAGCGATTCCCGCGGCGGTGATCTCGATGGCGGTGCTGCGCATGCTCGGCGGCACGAACATCCTCGAGAACAACATGGTGCAGACGCAGGCGTCTGCGGCTGGCACGCTGTCTTCCATCATCTTCATCCTGCCCGGCCTGATGATGATCGGGCATTGGCAAGGTTTTCCGTTCTGGCAAACGTTTGGGGTCTGCATGGCCGGCGGCATGCTGGGCGTGGTGTTCACCATTCCGCTGCGGCACGCCATGGTGGTGCAGAGCGACCTGCCCTACCCCGAAGGCGTGGCAGCGGCGGAAATCCTGCGCGTGGGCAGCGGCCAGTCGGCAGACGGCGCGGATGCAGCCGACGACGATGCCGTGCCGGCCGCCACGGGCATGCGAGACCTGGCGGCGGGCGGCATCGTTGCGGCCATCGTCGCGTTTGCGACCAGTGGCCTGCGGCTGCTCGGCGAAGGCGCGAGCTGGTGGTTCGCCGCAGGTGCCGCGGTCGTGCGCTTGCCGCTCGGTTTTTCGACGGCACTGCTGGGCGCGGGTTACTTGATCGGCCTCGTCGCCGGGCTGGCGATGCTAGTGGGCCTGGTGATTGCCTGGGGCATCGCCGTGCCGTACCTGACGTCCATCACGCCAATGCCGGCCGGCAAGGCGCTCTCTGCGTTCGGTACGGACATATGGCGTACGCAGGTGCGCTTCATCGGGGCAGGCGTAATTGCGGTGGCGGCCGTGTGGACGTTGGCCACGCTGATCGGCCCCGTGGTGCAGGGCGTGAAGCGTTCTTTCGGCAGCCTGCGCCCGCAAGGCGACGCCAAACAGCGCACCGAGCAAGACATGGCGCCGCGCTGGATTCTGCTGGTCACGCTGGCGATGGTGGTGGTGCTGGTGATCACCTTTGCAGCGTTCCTGGCGCCGACCATGCTGTCGCCCGGTTCGCGCTGGACGCTGATTACCTGTGCAGTGATCTTCGCTGTGGTGTTCGGCTTTCTGGTGGCGGCGGCGTGCGGCTACATGGCCGGGCTGATCGGTTCGTCGTCGAGCCCGATTTCAGGCATCGGCATCATCGCCATCACCTTGGTGTCGCTGCTGTTGTTGGCCATTGGCGCAGACAACGGGCTGATGGGTTCACCGGAGGCCAGCAAGCTCGGCATTGCGCTGGCGATCTTTACGACATCCGCCGTGGTGGCCGTGGCGACCATCTCCAACGACAACCTGCAGGATCTGAAAACTGGCTGGCTGGTTGGGGCCACGCCGTGGCGCCAGCAGGTGGCCCTGCTGATCGGCTGCGTGGCGGGTGCGGCGGTCATCTCGCCGGTGCTGGAGCTGCTCTACAACGCGTACGGTTTCCCGGGTGCGCTACCGCGTGCCGGCATGGACGCGGCACAGGCGCTGTCCGCGCCGCAGGCCACGCTCATGACGGCCATTGCCACCGGCATCTTCACGCACCAGCTCGAATGGAACATGGTGATTGCCGGCATCGTCATCGGCGTCATCCTGATCGCTATCGACTGGGCGCTCAAGCAACGGGGTGGCGTCGCTCGTCTGCCCGTACTGGCAGTGGGCATCGGCATCTACCTGCCGCCGACGATCAGCACGGTCCTCGTCACGGGCGCGGTACTGGCCTGGATCATTGAGAAGATTCTGGCCAAGCGCGCGCAGGCGGCCGGCGTGCCCTACGAGCGCTATGCCGAAGTGCCGAACCGCCACGGCGTGCTGCTGGCTTCGGGCCTGATCGTGGGCGAAAGCCTGGTCGGGGTGCTGATGGCGGCCGTCATCGGCGGCACGGGCAAGGATGCGCCGCTGGCGATTGTCGGCGCGTCGTTTGAAGGCACGGCGCAATGGCTGGGGCTGATCGTGTTTGCGCTGGTGTGCTGGGCGTTTGCGCGCCGCGTGCTGGCGGTGCGCCCCACGCACTAAGAACCTGTTCACGATCCGTAGCGAGCGGCCCTCAGCGGGGTGAAGAGCAGCGCAGGAACCGGAATGGACTCAAGTCCATGAGGATTCCGAGCAGCGCATGCACCCCCGAATGTGCCCCACCCGGGCCGCGCAGTAGGGTCGTGAGCAAGTTATAACGGATCGGCAACTACGCGGGTTGCACCAAGGCCTGCGTCCAACGCCCGCAACCACGTCGCACGGTCTCGTGCAGGTTGCGGGTTTCGTTTTGGGCGCGGCGGATCCACTCGGCATCCGTATCGCGCGCCTCCACCACCTCGCGCACCATGTCGAGCGCACCTTCGGACGATAGCGCCTCGGCGTGATGCGACAGCACCTTGCTCGTCTCGAGGATGTGATCGGCCAACGCGCCGCGATTGCCCGTGGCCGGGTCGACGTATTCCCCAGCCAGCCCGAAGCGGCACGCCTGAAAGCGGTTGAAGGTGTAGACCAGGTAGTCATCTTCCACCGGCGTGAACGGGCGATCCAACAGCAGCCAGCGGCCCAGCGCCTGGATGTAGGCGGCGATGGCGGCGGCGCGCTCAACGGTGAGGGGGGTGTCCATCACGCGCACTTCGATGGTGCCGAATTCGGGCTTGGGCCGGATGTCCCAGTAGAAGTCCTTCATGCTCTCGATCACGCCGGTGGCGTGCATCTTGTCGAAGTACGCGATGAAGGCGTCCCACGTCAGCACGAACGGCGCGCGGCCCGACATTGGGAAGGCGCTGACGGAATTCATTCGCGCCGAAGCAAACCCCGTATCCACGCCCTGCACGAACGGCGACGACGCGGCCAGCGCAATGAAGTGCGGCACGTAGCGCGACATGGCGTGCAGCAGGTACAGCGCGTCGTCGGGGTTCGGGCAGCCAATGTGCACGTGCTGCCCGAACACGGTGAACTGCTTAGCCAGATAGCCGTACAGATCTGAGATGTACTGATAGCGCGGCGACTGCGAAATCTGGCGCTGGCTCCACTGCTGGAACGGATGCGTGCCGCCCCCGCAGATGCCAATGTTCAGCGCCGTCGCCGCTTCCGCCATGCGGTCGCGCATTTCGCGCAGTTGCCACAGCGCCTCGTCGTGGCTGTGGCAGATACCGGTGGAGATCTCGATCATCGAATCGGTGATCTCCGGCTTGATGTCACCAGGGTGCTCCTTGCCCTTGAGCATGCGCAGGAGGTCCGGCGACGCCGAGGCCAGGTCATAGTCGTGGCGATTGACGAGTTGCAGTTCCAGCTCAACGCCAAACGTCAGAGCTTCGGATTTCGAGAACGGTTCGAGGGACATGGGGCTCAACGCCTCCCTTCGTCTTGTCGCACCTCACCCGCCCAGCGCAGCGAACGCGCGGTCAGGATGGGAGCGACGATTTGCTGGATCGCCAGCGTGCACAGGATGATGGCCGCCAGCGGACCACCGGTTTGCGGGTACAGCGCCGCCGTATCGTGCATCAGCAACCATGACAATCCCGACATCGGCCCAAGCGCCAGGCCCAGCGCCACACTCTGGCGCATCGACAGGCCCGAGAACGAGCCCAGCGCGGTGGCGCCGGCCAGCTTGGCGACAAAGCGCGCCAGCACCAGCGCCACGGCTGCCACACCGCCGATCGCCCAATCCGACGCCTTCAGCGGCAGGCCGAGCGACACGATCATCACCACGATCAAAATGCTGCCCGCACTGCCGAAGTGCGACGGCCACACGCGCGGGTGGTCGTCCTGGTGCTTGAAGACCACGCCGGCCAGCAGCAGCGTGAGCGGCACCGAGAGCTTCAGTAACTTGGCCAGCGCCAAGGCAAACAGCACGAGGCCGACCAGTACCAGGAAGGCATAGTGGTCATCGCCCGCCATGCGGTGATACAGCGCGTGGCCCACCTTGCCGACCACCCAGGCCAGCGCCACCGACCCCACAAGCAGGTATAGCGGATGCAGCAGCGCCGCCCCCCAATGCCCATACTCGCTGTGGAGCCACCCAGCGGTGAGCGGCACCAGCACGCTGGCGTAGATGCTGTTGAGCGCGCCCAGCGAAAGCAGCCGCTCTGTCACCTGACCTTCGGCGCGCAGTTCGTTCTTGAGCTGCAACAGCACCGTGGGGGATGTCGCCACCGCAATGGCACCCGCCGCCACAGCCACCGGCGTCGCCACGCCAAACGTCTGCAGCACCCAGGTGACGAGACCCCATGTCAGCAGGCTCTCGAAACCACTGGTCAGCAGCAGCCAACGATTGGCACGCAGCCACTCGAATGAGAGCCGATGCCCCAACTCGAACAGCGCCAGCGCCAGCGCCATCTCGATCAGGATGTGGGTCTGGTCGAGCATGTCGGCGTCGATCAGCGGACGCCCAAGCACGCCCGCCGCCAGGCCCGCTGCCGCGTAGCCCACGATGCGTGGCAGCTTGAGCGCCGCCCGCGCGAATTCGCCGCACAGCGCCGCACCCACCAGCGCCAGCCCGATCCAGAACAGGCCGCCCGGAGCGGGAGGCCACGAAGGGAAGAGATCGTGAAGTCCTGTCATGGCCGACATGGTACCCGAAGCCCCCATTCGGAAAAGTCAGCCAAGCACTGACACGCGATAAGATCGCGTTACACGATATTTAATAATAGATCGAAGATTTTCGATGCAGATGCCTGCAACTCTGTGTTTGGAGGGATCGTCGCCGCCAAAGAAAAACCGCCCCGGAGGGCGGTTTTCATACTGCGAATGGAGGAAACCGATCGGCTTACTTGCCGCCGACGCTTTCCAGCGGTGCCCACTTGCCACCGGTGACCTTGTAGACGGTGATGCCTCCGTCCTTCAGGTCGCCCTTGTCGTCGTAGGCATAGTGCTTGGCGGTCACGCCTTGCGCGTTGGTAGCCGCCAGGATCGGCAGGTACTTGGCCGGATCCGACGAGCCGGCAGCCACCATGGCCTTCATCAGGGCCATCGCACCGTCGTAGGCGTACGGCGAATACGTCTGCACCGGCGTGCCGAAGCGCTTCTCATAGCGCTGCTTGTAGCCCGCGCCGCCCGGCATCTGCTCCAGCGGCAGGCCAGCCAGCGATGCCACCATGCCTTCGGCCGCTTGCGGGCCGGCCAGCTTGATGAATTCGTCGGTCTTGGACATTTCGCCCGACATCAGCGTGGACTTGATGCCCAGTTCGCGCATCTGCTTGAGCAGCGGCGCGGATTGGCCTTCGGCGCCGCCGTAGAACACAGCGTCCGGGCTCTTGCTCTTGATCTGCGTCAGGATGGCCTTGAAGTCGCTGGCCTTGTCGTTGGTGTACTCACGACGCACGATGTTCGCGCCGGCAGCCTTGGCAGCCTTCTCGAACTCGTCAGCCAGACCTTGGCCGTAGGCGGTGCGGTCGTCAACGATGGCGATGTTCTTGTAGCCCAGCTTCTTGACGGCGAACGAGCCGACCACCGAACCCTGCTGGGTGTCGGAAGTCATCATACGGAAGGTCGTCTTGTAGCCTTGCTTGGTGTATTCCGGGGCCGTCGCCATGGCGATCTGCGCGATGCCGGCTTGGTTGTACACGCGCGACGCCGGGATGCTGGTGCCCGAGTTGAAGTGGCCGAGCATGCCCTTGATGCCGCTATCCACCAGCTTCTGTGCGACGGCAGTGCCCGTCTTCGGGTCAGCCTGGTCGTCTTCGGCCATGAGCTGGAACTTGACTTCCTTGCCGGCGATCTTCGGGTGCGTGGCGTTGAACTCTTCAACGGCCAGGGTCGCACCGTTCTTCATGTCCGTGCCGTATTGCGCTTGCGGACCCGACATCGGGGCAGCAAAGCCCAGCTTGATGACTTCCTGGGCCGATGCGGCACCCCCCAGCGCGCACAGTGCGGCGGCCAGACACAGTTGCTTCAATTTCATTTGTGCGTCTCCTAGTTCAAACGCAATTTGGATCAATAGCGCGACGGGATCACCATCGCCCTCCTCCCGCTTCGCATTCCACCCGCACCCGTCGTGTGGATGAAACCGCGAATCCTGCTCGTGCTCCCCGTCAGCCGATGGTCATCAGGCTGGCGTTACCACCCGCCGCGGCCGTATTGACCGACAGCGAACGCTCGATCAGCAGACGCTCCAGCGCCAGCCCTTCCCCGCCATGCGGCAGGCCTTGCACCCCTACGATCGGGCCGGTGCGTCGTGCCAGCCCTTCGCAGATGGCGCGCAAATGGTCCGAATCGCCGTGGTGCAGCACCGCATCAAACGCCGCTTCGTCGGTTGACCCGACCACGCGGACGCGCGATTGTACTGCCGCCGGCAAGCCCCGCAGTACCGCTTCAATGGCAGGGTTTTCCTGCACAACCGCCGTGCTGCCGACGGCCAGAACGGCGGCCAACTGGCGCAGCCAGTCAGCCGGATCGGCTGCCACGCAGAGCACCGCTTCACGCGGCAGCAGCGTGTAGGTGTTGCGCTCGCCCGTCGGGCCCGGCAGCGTGGCCGTGGCGCCGGTGGCCGAAGCCGCCGCCAGGCGTTCGCACAGTGCCGCCAGATCGGCAGACTGCGCAGTCGATTGCTTGCGCGCCCAGTCGACCAGCGCATCGAACGGCGCCAGCAGTGCGCGGCGGGCATCGGTATCGACTTCCGTACCCGTGCCTGCTGTCAGCTGCAGCGCAGTGCGCATGCCGTCCTGCGGGCACGTCGACAGCAGGCGCAGCAGATACAGCGGGCCGCCCGCCTTCGGGCCGGTGCCCGAGAGGCCTTCGCCGCCGAACGGCTGCACGCCCACCACGGCGCCCACGATATTGCGGTTCACATACAGGTTGCCGACGTGGGCGCGGTCCACCACGTGCGCGATGGTCTCGTCGATGCGCGTGTGGATGCCCAGCGTCAGGCCGTAGCCGGTACCGTTGATCTGCTCGATCAGCTTGGTGAGGCCCGCGTTGTCCGTCGAGCGCTTCCAGCGCACCACGTGCAGCACCGGGCCGAAGATCTCGCGCGTCAGGTCCGACAGGCTGTCGAGTTCGATGATGGTCGGCGGTACGAAGGTGCCGTGTGCGCAGGCTGCCGGCACCGGCGCCTGATGCACGCGGCGGCCCTTGGCGCGCATAGCCTCGATATGGCCGACGATGTTGTCGCGCGCTTCGGCGTCGATCACCGGGCCCACGTCGGTGGACAAGCGATCCGAGTTGCCCATCGCCAGTTCGGCCATGCCGCCCTTGAGCATCGTGAGTACGCGGTCGGCCACGTCGTCCTGCACGCATAGCACGCGCAGTGCGGAGCAACGTTGCCCCGCCGAATCAAACGCAGACGACAACACGTCCGCCACCACCTGCTCGGCCAGCGCGGACGAATCCACGATCATCGCGTTCTGACCGCCGGTTTCGGCAATCAGGGGAATCGGTGCCCCGTTGGCGTCGAGGCGGCCGGCCAGCGTGCGCTGCAGGATGCGCGCGACTTCGGTCGAACCGGTGAACATCACGCCCTTGGTGCGCGTATCTTTCACCAGCGCGGCGCCGACGGTCTCGCCGCGGCCCGGCAGCAGTTGCACGGCGCCGGCCGGCACGCCCGCTTCGCGCAGGATGCGCACGGCCTGGGCGGCGATCAGCGGGGTCTGCTCAGCGGGCTTGGCCAGCACCGGGTTACCAGCGGCCAGCGCCGCGCTTACCTGACCGGTGAAGATCGCCAGCGGGAAGTTCCATGGGCTGATACAGACCACCGGGCCCAGCGGGCGGTGCGTGTCGTTCGAGAAGCCACCACGGACTTGCGCTGCGTAGTAGCGCAGGAAGTCCACGGCTTCACGCACTTCGGCGATGGCGTTGGACAGTGTCTTGCCCGCCTCGCGGATGATCAGCCCCATCAGGTGCTGCATCTCGCCTTCCATTAGGTCGGCGGCGCGATCGAGCAGCGCGGCGCGCGCTTCGGGCGGCGTGGCTTGCCAGATCGGCGCCGCGGCAGCAGCGGCTGCGAGTGCGGCGTCAACATCGGCCTCGGTGGCTTCGGTCACGTGGCCGACCACATCGCGCAGGTCCGACGGATTGCGCACCGGCTGCGGCGTGCCGCCGTTGTACGGCGCATCGCCGATGGTCGGCTCGGCAGCCCAGACGGTGCTGGTGCCGGCAAGAAGGGCGGACGACAACGACGCCAGGCGCTGCTCGTTCGCCAAGTCAATGCCCGACGAGTTTGCGCGAACGTCACCGTAGAGGTGGCGCGGCAGCGGAATTTTCGGATGCGGCATGCCGAGCGTCCCTTCATCGGCGTGCATCTTCTCCACCACCGCCACCGGATCGGCGACGAGGTCGTCCAGCGGAATCGACTCGTCCGCAATGCGGTTGACGAACGAGGTGTTAGCACCGTTTTCCAGCAGACGGCGCACGAGGTAGGCCAGCAGCGTTTCGTGCGTGCCGACCGGTGCGTAGATGCGGCACGGGCGGCTCAGCTTGCCCGGTTTGTTGCCGACGACCTGCTCGTACAGCGGCTCACCCATGCCGTGCAGGCACTGGAATTCGTACTGGCCGGGGTAGTAGTTCTGGCCGGCCATCTGATAGATCGCGGCCAGCGTGTGGGCGTTGTGCGTGGCGAACTGCGGGAAGATCGCGTCCGGCGCGGCCAGCAACTTGCGTGCACACGCCAGGTACGACACGTCGGTGTAGACCTTGCGCGTGTAGACCGGGTAGCCCTCCAGGCCGTCGACCTGGGCGCGCTTGATCTCGCTGTCCCAATACGCGCCCTTCACCAGGCGGATCATCAGGCGGTGCTTGCTGCGGCGTGCCAGATCGATGATGAAGTCGAGCACGAACGGGCAGCGCTTCTGGTAGCCCTGCACCACGAAGCCGATGCCGTTCCAGCCGGCTAGCTCGGGCGCGAAGCACAGGCGTTCCAGCAGGTCGAGCGACAGTTCCAGGCGGTCCGCCTCTTCCGCGTCGATGTTGATACCGATGTCGTATTCGCGGGCCAGCACCGCAAGCGCCTTCACCCGCGGGTACAGCTCGTTGATCGTGCGGTCGTACTGCGCGCGGCTGTAGCGCGGGTGCAGCGCCGAGAGCTTGATCGAGATGCCCGGCCCTTCATAGATGCCGCGCCCGCCCGAGGCTTGCCCGATCGCGCGGATGGCCTGCTCGTACGACGCGAGGTAGCGCTGCGCGTCTTCCTCCGTCATGGCGGCCTCGCCGAGCATGTCGTAGGAATAGCGGAAGCCTTCGGCCTCGAACTTGCGCGCGTTGGCCAGCGCTTCGGAAATGGTTTCGCCGGTGACGAATTGCTCGCCCATCAGGCGCATCGCCATGTCCACGCCCTTGCGGATCAACGGCTCGCCGCTCTTGCCGATGATGCGCGTGAGCGCCTTCGACAGCCCGGCTTCGTTGTGCGTGGCGACCAGCTTGCCCGTCAGCAGCAGGCCCCAGGTGGCGGCGTTCACAAACAACGACGGGCTCTGGCCCAGGTGCGAGTGCCAGTTGCCGTTGCTGATCTTGTCGCGGATGAGGGCATCGCGCGTGGCCTTGTCCGGAATGCGCAGCAGCGCCTCGGCCAGGCACATCAGCGCCACGCCTTCCTGGCTCGACAGGGAGAATTCTTGAATCAGGCCCTGCACCAGTCCTTCACGGCCGGTGCCGACCTTCTGCGTGCGGAGCTTGCCGGCAAGATCACGTGCAAGCTGCTTGGCTTCCGAGGCGAGCGCACCCGGCAGGCGGGCCTGCTCCAGCAGCATCGGAATGGCCTCGGTTTCCGGCCGGCGATAGGCGGCCGTGATGGCAGCGCGCAGCACCGATTGCGGTTGCACGCTCTGCGCGAATTCGAGGAACGGTTGCACCACGGCATCTTCGCCATCGTGCACATCCGAGACGGCTGCGGCGGCAGACGGGAGGCCATCCGCCGCCGGGCCGTTTTCATTTGGCAGCTGCCCCCGCTCCACTTGATCCAGATACGTGAAGATCGCCTGCTTGATCAGCCAGTGCGGCGTGCGGTCAATGGACTGCGCAACGCGCTTGAGGCGTTCACGCGAAGCATCGTCCAGCTTGACCCCGAGGGTGGTTGTAGCCATGTGGGTTCCTATCCGTAGCTGCCATTGCCAAAGCTTGTGGCCGGCAAATCGGAGCGGATCATACGCCCGACGGTTTGAAAGGTGCAACCTAGTACAACCCCTTGCTACGAAAGGGGTAAGTTTGGTGCAACCGCACGTGATGCGTGCTTGGTTTTGGGGCGGTTGGTGGCCTTTGGTGGTGCGTGTTGGCGTCAGATCCGCAGCGGATCGATCTCCAACTGCCAGCGCACGCCTTTCACTGCTTTCGTAATCTCACCAAACCGCTCGGTCCAGGCGGACAACAGCTTCTGCAGGGCAGCGCGAGAGGCCGATTCCACCAGCAGTTGCGCCCGTTCGCGGTTGGCCAATCGCACCATGGTCATGGGCACCGGATCGTGCAGGAACACCGGCGCCCCCAGTTCTGCGACCAAGGTTTCGCCCAGCGCCCGCGCGGCCGCCAGAAATTCCAGCGCCCGGGCCACTTCCTTGTGCTCGGTGGTCAGCAGCGCTTGGTACGCAAACGGCGGCAACCCCGCCTGCTTGCGCTCACGCAGAAGCTGCCGCGCAAAGCCGCCATAGTCGTGCCGCACCAGCGCCTGCAACGCGGGGGCATCCGGATAGCGCGTCTGGATCAGCACTTCCCCCGCCAGCCCAGCCCGGCCTGCGCGCCCCGCCACCTGCATCAGCGAGGCAAACAGGTGCTCGCCAGCCCGAAAGTCATGCGAGAACAGCGAGGGGTCCGGCGCCACCACGCCCACCAGCGTCACGCGCTGGAAGTCGTGCCCCTTGGCGACCATCTGCGTGCCGATCAGGATGTCGACGCTGCCTTCGTGCACGGTATCGAACAGCGCTTCAGCACTGCCCTTGCGGCGGGTGGAATCGGCGTCGATGCGGGCGACGCGCGCCTCGGGAAACAATGCACGCAGCGTCTCTTCAATCCGCTGCGTGCCGCGCCCGAGCGGGGCGATGTCGACGTTGCCGCAGTCCGGGCAGTGATGCGGGATGCGCGATTCGTAACCGCAGTGGTGACAACGCAGACGGTGTTCGGGCTTGTGCAGCACCAGGTACGCCGAGCAGCGCGGGCAGCCCGACAACCATCCGCAAGCATCGCATGACAGCACCGGCGCATAGCCCCGGCGGTTCAGGAACAGCAGGCTCTGTTCGCCGCGCGCGAGGCGATCGGCAATCGCATCGACCAGCGGTTTGGACAGCCCATCGCGGATTTCACGCCCGGCGCGGCGCTCCAGGTTCAGGTCGATGAGCGACACGCGCGGTAGCACCGCCTCGGCCTGCGCGCGTTGGGATAGCGTCAGGCGCACGGTGACGTTCTGTTCCGCCCGCCACCAGGTTTCCAGCGAGGGTGTCGCCGAGCCCAGCACAACCGGGATATTGCGCTGCTTGGCCCGCCACAACGCCAGGTCCCGCGCCGAATAGCGCAGCCCCTCCTGCTGCTTGTAGGAGGTGTCGTGCTCCTCGTCGACGAGGATGAGCGCGAGGTTGGGCAAGGACGCCAGCATCGCCAGCCGTGTGCCGAGCACAATGCGCGCCTCGCCCCGATGGGCGGCCAGCCAGTTCAGCGCACGCGGTTGCTCAGCTAGGCCGCTGTGCAGCGCGGCCATGGGTACGCCCGGAAAACGCGCGGCGATGCGCGCTTCGAGCTGCGGCGTGAGGTTGATCTCGGGCACCAGCATCAGCACCTGCGCGGCGGGGTCGCGCGCCAGGGCATCGGCGATGGCGTGCAGATAGACCTCGGTCTTGCCGCTGCCGGTCACGCCGTAGAGCAGGAATGGGCTGAACGTGCCACTCGCCCCACCCTGCGCGATGGCCGCGACGGCGGTGGCCTGCTCGGCATTCAGGGCGGGCGCGACGGACGGTTCGGGCAATTCAAGCGGCTGCGGCAGGAGCACCTTCGGCCGCAGTTCGGCGCGTAGCCAACCGACGGCGGCCCAGTCGCGCAGCTTGGCCACCGCCTGCCCGTGTAGGGCAACGGCAGCGCTGGTGGACAACTCACCGTCGCCAGTCAGCGCTTCGGCCAAGCGCATAGCGCCAGTGGCCCGCTTCGGAACGCTGTCCAGCAACGCCGCCCGCGCCGTTTCAACCATCACGTAGACGGTTTCGGTGGCCTGCCGGGCGAGGTTGTCCCAGCTGCCGGGCGTGCGCCACAGCGGCGGCAGCGCCGGCAAGGTCACTTCGCCAAGCGCCCGGTGGTAGTAGCCCGCAGCAAACTCGGCCAGCGCGCGCCATTCGGCATCGAGCGGCGGCACCCAATCGAGTACGCGTTCGATATCACGCAGCTTGTCTTGCGGCACCTCCGTGGTGGCCGCGGTTTCCACGACCAGCGCCACCACGCGGCGATTGCCGAACGGCACGACGACGAGTTGTCCGGGCACAGCCAGCGGCAAGGTCGGGCCGCACCGGTAGTCGAACACGGCATCGAGCGGTGTATCGATCACCACGCGCGCGATGGCGGCCGACGCTTTGGCATCGGAGAACGCGGCGTCGACGTGGGTGGTGGTCATGCGGAGCGCAAACGGTTGAATTGCAAAGAGTTTGTTGCGTTGCGGCGATCTATCGTGCACCTGAAAAAAGCGGCTGGCCCGTCGCCCCTTGCCAGCGCAGTGACTCCACCGGCCGCCAATGCTCAAGTATTACTTGAGGTTTGCGTCTTGGCGCCCTGATCGATGGCGCATTTTTGATCTGTCCACACAGGCTGTGGATAACTTTGTTGAAAAGTCGCCGATTCTGCTCGTGGAAGGCCGTCAACACAGCGGTTTTCTGGCTTCCGCGATTTCTGCGCGTTCGCGTTTATCTCAAAAAAATCAAACACTTATGCGATGTGTGCGCGAAGCATCTGCTGCTGCGCCGCGAAAAAAACCAGCCGGGACAGCTTTGTGCATAAGTCAAGTCTTGACAGCTTAAGTCTGCACAAAAACGTGCGAAATAAATCGCTTGACAGGGGTTCTGGGCCAGCTTGGGCCACCCGCACGCGAGTGGCCACTCACCCTAACTGCACCAAAGCGGCGACGATTCCACTCGTGCCGTCGGCTGCACGCACCGTAGCAGGTCGATTCAAACGCTATCGCACTGCAGCATTGATCTGTGACTTGGTGTTGGCGCGCAACGCGCGGCTGTAGTTGTGCACCTCGTCCACCAGCACCGTCACCGCTTCGGGCGGCGTGAACTGCGAAATGCCGTGGCCGAGGTTGAAGATGTGGCCGTCGCTGCCGCCGCCGGCAGCGTAGTCATCCAGCACACGGCGCACCTGGGTACGGATCGCTTCGGGCTCGGCGAACAGCACGGTCGGGTCCAGGTTGCCCTGCAGGGCAACGCGGCCACCCGTGCGCTGGCGCGCCAACTGCAGGTTGACGGTCCAGTCCACGCCCAGCGCATCGGCGCCGGTTTCGGCCATAGCTTCGAGCCACAGGCCGCCGCCCTTGGTAAACAGGACGACCGGAACGCGCTGGCCGTCGGCCCCGGCGCGGATGCCTTGCACCACACGCTGCATGTAGGCCAGCGAGAACTGGTGATAGATGCCATCGGCCAGCGCGCCGCCCCAGGTGTCAAACACCATCACGGCCTGCGCGCCGGCATCGATTTGCGCGTTCAGGTAATCGATCACGGCCTGGGCGTTGATCTCCAGGATGCGGTGCATCAGGTCCGGGCGCGCGTACAGCATCGACTTGACGGTGCGGAAGTCGTCCGAGCCGGCGCCTTCGACCATGTAGCAGGCCAGCGTCCACGGGCTGCCCGAGAAGCCGATCAGCGGCACGCGCTGGCGGCCGTCCTGCACCAGCGCGCGGCGGATTTCGGCCACGGCATCAAACACGTATTGCAATTGCGACATGTCCGGCACCGACAGCGCCGCCACGTCAGCCTCGGTACGGACCGGCTTGGCAAAGCGCGGGCCCTCGCCCTGCGCGAACGACAGGCCCAGGCCCATGGCGTCGGGCACGGTCAGGATGTCGGAGAACAGGATGGCGGCATCCAGCGGATAGCGGTCCAGCGGCTGCAGCGTCACTTCCGTTGCATACGCCGGCGACTTGGCCAGGCCGAGGAAGCTGCCGGCGCGCGCGCGCGTGGCGTTGTACTCGGGCAGGTAACGGCCCGCCTGGCGCATCAGCCACAGCGGTGTGTAGTCGGTCGGCTGGCGGCGCAGAGCGCGCAGGAAGGTGTCGTTGGCGAGCGGTGCGGACATGGCGGAGGACTCTGGATGAGGGCGCCATTGTAAGGGAAGGCGTTTTCACCCCGCCCTGATCCAGACCAAGCGCCTACGCGTGTCACGGCACCTTGTGCGTATCGCCCGCGCGCTGCGGTGGCAGCTTGATCGCCATGGCCTTGAAGTCCGTGCTGGTGGTCAGGGTGCCGTGCACCACGCCATGCGGAATGACCAGCAGATCGCCCGCCCTGACCTCGCGCGGGCCGTTGTCCAGCCAGACAGTGGCCGTGCCGGACATGACGTACTGGATCTCGTCCGAATAGGTATGCGTGTGCTTGGCCACGGTGCCCACCTGGATGCCCACCGTGCCGCTGGTGGTGCTCACCAGCGTCTTGGTGCGCAGCGTGCCCATCTCGGCGATGACGGGGCCGATTTCGTCCGGCGTCATGCTGCCCATGTTGATGAGCTGCGCTGCAAGAGGCGGTGCGGCTGGTGTGGCGGGCACAGCCACCGGCGCCGACGCTTGCGCAAACGCACCGACACATCCCCGGAAGCCGGCGGCAAAGCAAACCGCCCGCAAGACAGCAACAGAACGATGGTGGCGCATGGCATCTCCTCCGGTGTGGCGCAATGGCGGCGATTGTCGCATCGGTGCGCGGGCGCGGAGACTAGGGCGACTCCCAAGAGCGCGTCGTCCGTCGCCCTGTGGCTTGCCTATAGTGGATGGCACCCATCCCCGCCCGAACAGGAGACCGGCATGACACACAAGGGAAGCTGCCACTGCGGACACATCGCCTTCGAGGTCGAGGGCCATCCGGACAGCGCCATGGCGTGCAATTGCTCGATCTGCCAGCGCAAGGGGTCGCTGCTGTGGTTCGTGCCGCGCGACAAGGTGAGGCTACTCACACCCGAGGGCAACGCCAGCACCTACGTTTTCCACAAGCACGTGATCAACCACCGCTTCTGCCCGACTTGCGGCATCCATCCGTATGCCGAAGGTGCCATGCCCGATGGCACGCCGATGATTGCAGTGAACGTGCGCTGCCTGGAAGACATCGATCTGGACAGCGTGCCCGTGACGCACTTCGACGGGCGGTCGAGGTAAGCCAGTTCCGGCGCTACAGCCACATCTGCACGACCCGCTGCCCTGCCCTCACCGGTTCGCCATTCGGCATCCACACCGCATCGAGCATCGGCCGCACCAGGTCCAGTTCGGTGGAGATGCCATCCTGCCGCCCAAAGCGCACGCTGTTCGCGGCCTGGGCTTCGACGATGCGGCGGTCCTGCTCTGCCACGCGATAGAGAAACGGCCACACGAACCAGCGCACCGCCCAGGCCGGCGCCCAGCGGTTCTCTACATGCAGCGTGGCGAACACGCGCGTGCGCATCTCGTCTTCGGGCGTGAAATGCAGCGTGAAAACCAGCGCGCTGCCGTTGGCATAGCGGTACTCGATCTGGGCCGTCGCGGGGGTGGCGATGCCGAAGTGTGCGCATTCCACCGTGCGGGGCGATTCGAACAACCGGTACAGCAACCCGCTTTGCTGCGGCTGGCCGGTGTAGTCCACCTGCAGGCCCTCGGCGGATTGCGTGATGGCAACCGTTACCGGCTGGCGCGCGCCGTGGCTGCGCACGAGGCCCGGATGCACGAGATGTGTGTGCAGCGGGTCGAGAAAATTTTCCAACGCATCTGCCGGGCGTGCCAGCCAGAGCCTGCTCCACAGAAAGCGCCGGCTGCCGGTTGGCAGGCGACTCAGGAACGGGGGAAGCGCAGCAGAGCCGGCTTCGCCGGGTGGCCGCGCACTCAACCAGATCAGCCCGTCGTGCTCAAAGACGTGCCATGCACTGACCTGCACGGTGGGTACAGCGGCGCTCGGGCACAGACCGGGTATGGCGGTGCACCGGCCGTCGGCCCCGAACGTCCAGCCGTGGTACTTACATTGCAGCGTCTCGCCCACAAGCGCGCCATCCGACAACGGCACCTGCCGATGTGGGCAGCGATCGTCCAGCGCGAGCAGCTTGCCGGATGGCAAACGGGCCAGCACCACAGCTCGGCCAAACAGCATCACACGCATCGGCGTGTCACGCAGGCGGTGCGCCTCGGCCACGGGATACCAACCGCGCAGCAGCGTGGGGTTCCAAACAGCGGCAGTCATAGCTGAAAGCGTTGCATGATCGGTACCCCGATCCGGGTGGTGAGGCTACGCAACACGCCGATCGCGCGGCGCGTGGCAGACGGCAAGTGCTGCGTGTAGACGGCACTCATCTCGATGGCCGGCACGCCACCGCGCAGGCGCTTGAAGTGGGCGGCGCCGGCGCTGAGGTTCAACTCGGCGTGACGCGTCATCGTCAGGCGCAGCACGTGTGCCATCAGCAGGCGATACAGGCCGGCAGACTGCGGCCACGTCGTGTCGTAACCGACGATGGGCGCCGTCAGCAGCGGCCCCTGCCCGAACACGCCGACCACCGCGCGCAGCACGCCCTGCGCATCCCGAAAGCCCGCGCAGTCGAGCAGCCTCGCCGCATGCCAGGCCCGCAGGAACGCCGCCGTGTAGCGCGGGTTCAACGCGGAATATTTGTCGAGATACAGCTGCGCATACAGCCGCTCGGCTTGCACGAAATCGGCGTCGGTAAAGGCGTCGTGCGACACGAAGGTCAGCGGCGTCTTGTCGAGCCAGCGCAGGTCGCGCCGCAGATTCTGATGCTGGAGTGTGTCGCGCAGATCGCGGAACACGTAGACCTGCCGCGTGGGGATCAGGTCGAAGCCCGCAGCAGCGGTAGCACGCAGCCAGTCGGCATGCTGCAACGTGTTGAGCGAGCGCAGCCAGATCGCGCGATCCGGCCAGCGTGCTTGGCATGTGCGCACCAGCGCTTCGAGGTCAAACGCTGCCGCCGATGGATACAGGTTCGTGCTCACCAGCCAGTTGTTGACGGCAACGGCGCGATCCAACTGCGCATGCCGCATCCACGCATCGGCCAAGCCAATCGCACCACGCAAGAGCGGCCGGAGCATGCGCGGCATCAAGCGCTCGGATTCTTCCACCGCATAGCGGCCGTACGTGGTGTTGGGCGAGCAGATCCAGGCGCTATCGTCATGACCGGGGCGGTCATCGGTGCCATTGATGGTCACTGGCAACGGCAAGCCGCCCGCTTCCACCACATCGACCTGTGTGACGAGATTGGCAACGAACGGCCGCGATGCCTGCCCGCGATGCACGTGCAAGAACGCACCCGCCTTGTCGGCAAAACACGCATGCGGCACGGCGCCAGGCGCGTTCATACCTCGGGCAGCTCCTGGCCGTCCCATTCGATGTCCTGCGTGGCAGCTTCGCGCATGTTGCAGCCCTGGGCGATGGCCAAGCGCGCATACGCAGCGAGATTGCGCACGCCGCCCCACAGCGGACCGCGGTCGCCCGGCGTGCCGAGGACGTCGGTGGCGGCATGCCAGTCGTGGCGCCATTGGTTCAGCTTGCCGCGGCGTAGTGCCTCAAACAGCCCCACCGACGCCATGACCGCAGCCGCCATGCGCGGCGCGCCGGGCGAGGGCTCGATGCAGCCCTCCAGCGTGCCGGCCAGTGCGGCGGGCAACGCATCGTCCGGGCCAAACAGATGGCTACCGCTGGTCGCGCGCGGGTTGCATTCCAGCGGGCTCACGCGGCCATCGGCCTGCTGGATCCAGTCGAACGAAAGCTGCCCCGTGAACTCGAGCTTGCGCGCAAAGTTGGCGACGAAGTGGCGCACGGCATCGATGCGTGCGGGCGCGAAGTAGAAGCTGGCACTGCTCGACATCCGCCAATCCGGGCGATACAGCGCATGCGCCACCAGCCGGCCGCGATCGGCCACGCTGTACGAGCAGAACTCCTGCCCCGTGACCAGCGTTTGCACCACCCACGCGCCCAGATCAGGCAGCGGCGGCGCATCGTCGGGGATGCCGTTGCGATACAGGCGCACATGCACGCCAAAGCGTGAGAACTCCGGCTTGAGCACCACGGGCCGACCGGCTGCCCAGGCGCGCGCTTCGTCCAGCGACTGCACGCGCGCGGAGACTGGCACATCGGCGCCGCAATCCTGCGCAAGTTCAAGGAACTGCCATTTGCTGTGCACCGCGCGCAGTTTGTCGAAATCTTCGGCCAGCACGCGCGCGTGCGCCGGCAAGTGATGCCGGTAGCGCGACACGTAGAAGACTTCCTCGCACGTCGGCACCACCAGATCGATGCGGTGCTCACGCACGATGCGCGCAAGGTCCGCCACAAATTGCGCTGGCGCATAGCGCGGCGGAGCCAGGCGCAACGTCGCCGTCACCGCCTTGGACGCCCCGCTGATCTGGCACGGAATGCTGTCGGCAATGCAGACCGTCCACCCCTGGTGGGCAAAACGGCGGGCGTGGTCGAGCGCGACAGGCGCGCGTCCACCGAGGATCAGCACATTGGGCATACGGGCGGAGCGTTGAGGTCAGGCAACGTCCGCCGAAAGGAAGAGGCGCGGGGAACGTTGCCGGGGCTCCATTCTAGGCAAAGGAGCACCCGGCCCGGGCGTGATGAAGAGGGGTACTGCGCTAGCGGTTTTAGTTCGCGCGCAGCTTGAACAAGCCCACCGTGCGCGCCAGGCCCTGCGCCTGCTCATTGAGCATCGCCGATGCGGCGGTCGACTGCTCCACCAGCGCGGCGTTCTGCTGCGTGGCCTGGTCCATCTCGGCGACGCTGCGGTCGATCTGGCTGATGCCGGCGCTCTGCTCGTGCATCGCACCGTCGATCTCACCGATGATGCGCGCGACGCGCTCGATGCCCTGCACGATTTCCTGCATCGTCGCGCCGGCAGCCTGCACGCGCTGCGCGCCGGTCTGCACGCTGGCTTCCGAGGCCTGGATCAGGTCCTTGATCTCGCGTGCGGCAGTGGCGCTGCGTTGGGCCAGCGTGCGCACCTCGCCGGCCACCACGGCAAAGCCGCGACCGTTCTCGCCGGCGCGGGCGGCTTCCACCGCAGCGTTCAGCGCGAGGATGTTGGTCTGGAACGCGATGCTGTCGATCACGCCGATGATCTCGGTGATGCGCGCGGAGGACTTGCCGATCTCATCCATCGTGCTCACGGCGCTGGAGACCACCTCGCCGCCGCGCGTGGCGGCCTCGCTGGCTGCACTGGCCAAGCGCGTGGCTTGCACGGCCGCGTCGGCGGAGTTCTTCACGCTGGTGGTCAGCTCGGTGAGCGCGGCGGAGGTTTCCTGCAAGTTGCTCGCCGAAACTTCGGTGCGGTTGGACAGGTCACGGTTGCCCATCTCGATCTCGCCGGTGGCCGACTTCATGCTGTCCACACTGGCGCGCACTTCCAGCAGCACCTCGCCGATCTTGTCGATGAAGGTGTTGAACGAGGCGCTGATCTGCGCCACCTCGTCGTTGCCGACCACGGGCAGGCGATGCGTGAGATCACCGCCGCCGGCGCCGATGGTGTCCATCGCATCGCGCACCTGCGACAGGCGGCGAAACGATTGCGACGTGAAGAACGCGGCAATGCCCACGGCGGCCAGCGTCAGCAGCACCATGGCCACGGCCAGCGCCTTGACGACGTTGCGCAAACCGGCGGTGGCTTCGGCCTTGTCCAGCGCAATCACCAGATACCAGTCGGTGCCCTGCACGGCCTGGGCCTTGAGCAGCTTGGGCGCACCCGCGAGTTCAAGCTCAAGCGGTGCGGTGGCAGTGGCCAGCTTGGCGAGCGCATCGGCGTTGAGCGCGGCCGCCACGTCGGTGGCCGGCTTGAGCATCAGTTTGGCGTCGGGGTGGGCGATCACCTGGCCGTCCTTGGCGACCACGAAGGCCAGACTCGACGGCGTGGGGTGCACGGCGGACACCACCTCGCGCACACCATCGAGCGGCACGGCGCCCGACAGCGCGCCGGCGGCCTCGCCGCCCTTCATGAGCGGCGCGGCAAACGACACGTACGGCACCCCCGTCGACACGTCGCCATACGGCTTGGTGACAAGCAGCTTGCCCGCAGCAATGGCCTGCTTGTACCAGGGGCGGGCGGTCGGGTCGTAGTCCTTGGGTGTGGTGGCGCTGGTGGAGATGAACGACTTGTCCGTCCACCCGACCGTGATGATGGGAAAGCCGTTGGCATTCCCCATGTGTTTGCCGAAGCCTTGCGGGTCGCCGTGTTCGATCACCTCGGCGGTGGCCTTGACGGCCTGGGCCTTGGCAGCCACCCATTTGTCGATGGCGAGGGTGTTGCCGCTGGCGATGGCGGCAAGGTTCTGGTCAATCGATTCCATCGTGTTGCTGCGCACAATGGAATACGTGGCGGCGCCGGACAGGGCCAGGGCGCCAACCACGGTGGCCGATGAGATCAGGAGGATGCGGGTGCGGAGCGAGGAAATCATGATTCTTCTTAGGTGAACGTCCTGCGTGAATCAGTCTGCGTACGGGTATGACCGTAGCGCCCTCCAGATTGGTTGCCGGCTGTCGGGGCCACTCAAGCTGCTACGGCATCGGCTGGGCGAACTTGAGCCGGTGAAACCCGCCCTTCCGAGGGGGTGCTGCTATAACAAGAACCTACCCGCTGATGGCTAGGCCCTTCGCTTTTGCCAAACCACGCTCATGCACGACGCCCTCCACATTGACCCGACCAACGGCGAAGTCGGACTCGCCGATTTGCGCATCACCCCCGAAACACGTGCCGAGGCACTTCCGAGCCGCTTTGCCGTTGGGCCTGTCCGACTGGTAAGCGTCTGCGGCAAGGAGGTGCCTTGCCAGTTCGCCACCATGACCGCGCTGGACGCCGCCGCACCCGTAACCGTTAGCCTGCGGTTCGAATGCGGCGCGCTCGTCGGCGTGTTCTTTCAACTGGAGCAGGCCGCTTCATACGACGACATCGACGTGGTGGAACAACGGCACCGCCGCTGGATTACCCGCAAGCTGGGCCAGGACCCCGGCGGGCTGACGAACTACCCATGGGGCAGCGCGGGCGTGGCGCAAGACAAGAGTGGCGGTGTGCATGTCTTTCTGCACAACCGGAACAACGCCTGGGCGCGGTGAATACGCTGTAACGCACACCGGCATTGCTCCCAATTGCCGCCTTGGCACCGTTTGCAGTACCGTCGCCGGCACCCCTCACCGGAGCCCAGCGCCATGGCCGTGCTGCTGACCATCCTCAAGATCGCCGTTGTCATCGTGCTGGTGTCATCGCTGGCCGAGGCGATCGTGCTCTCATTGAGAAACGGCGGGGCCGGCTACGATTGGAAGGCCGCCGGCATATCGGCGGTCGATTTCCTCGTACGCGAGTACCCACTGCGCTGGCTGCTGCCGCTGGCGTTCTGGACGCAGGGCCTGGAATGGATCTACCAGCACCGCCTGTGGACGCTGCCGATGGACCACTGGACCGGCTGGGCTGCCTGCTTTCTCGGCCAAGAGTTCTGCTACTACTGGTACCACCGCGCCGCGCACCGCGTGCGCTGGTTCTGGTGCACGCACGCCATCCACCACTCGCCGAATGATCTGAACCTGTCCGCCGCCTACCGCTTCGGGTGGACGGGCAAGCTGACTGGCACCCTCGCCTTCTTCGCGCTGGCGCCGCTGCTAGGCATGCCGCCGCGCATCGTGCTGATGCTGCTGTCGCTGAACCTGCTGTACCAGTTCTGGATTCACGCCACCTGGATTCCACGCCTCGGGCCGCTGGAGTGGGTCCTGAACACGCCGTCGGCGCACCGCGTCCACCACGCTGCCAACCTCGAATACCTCGATGGCAACTACGGCGGCGTGCTCATCCTCTTCGACCGGCTGTTCGGCACCTACATCCCCGAACGCAACGACGTGCCCTGCCGCTACGGCCTTGTCCGCCCGATGCGTACGTACAACCTGCTGACGATCGAGTTCGCGCACTGGCGCGCGCTCTGGCAGGACCTGAAGACGGCGCGCTCGGCCGCTGAAGTGTTCGGCTATCTGCTGCGCCCGCCGGGCTGGCGGCCCGACGGCAATGGCGAGACAACGGAAGACCTGCGCCGCCGCGCTGCGCTGGCCACCGGCGCGCCCGAAAGCGCGTCACCCGATGCGGGCGAACGCGCCGTTGCGTCTTCGTGACACCCCCTCTTCGGGGCACGAGGCAGCTCTACGGCTTTCTGCTAGCCTCGACCGTTGCTTTCACGATCCACGCGTTCTCATACCCGCCCACACCATGCTGATGTCTATCCGACGCTCATTGCGCTGTGCCGCCACAGTAGCCGCCCTGCTCTTCACCTGCCACGGCACGGTATTCGCTGCGCCCACGGTGACCGATCTGCCCATCAAGCTGGGCGACTCCGTCGAGGACGTCAAACGCGCGCTTGGCACGGCGCTGGACCCCGAACAGATGGATCAATCCATTCCGAACTTGCCCAAGAAGAAGCAACTGCGCCTCAAGACCAAGGGCATCTGGGTGTTCTTCGAGAAAGACCGCGTCACCACCTACCGTGTCGATGCGCCGTTCAAAGGCAGTGTGGGTGGCGTCCATATCGGCGATGACGTCGTCACGCTCACCAAAATGCTGGGCAACCCCGTCAAGACCGGAACGTTCGGCACCAAGACCACCTACACGTATTACTTCGACGACATTACGACGACCGACTTCGTACTGATTAACGACGTCGTCGAAACGGTCTTCTTCATCAAGTAAGCCAGCGGCCGCCAGCCGGGTCGCTGGGTTGCGATCACGGCAGGCGCAGCGTCTGCGCCAGATGCCCGTACACCACCGCCACCCGCCGCAGGTGGCGGGACTCCGGATGGGTCAGCAGCCACAGTTCCGACTGGTTGGCATCGTGCAAATCGCGCAACAACATCAGGTCGGGGCACGCCCGGCCCATCAGCAAGGGCAGGATGCCGACCCCCATGCCCATCGCCACCATCTCGGCCACGATCTGCAGGCTGTTCAAAAAATACGTGGGCATGGCCTTGGGGAAATGCCGCTTGCGCCAAGCCACGGAGGGGTGATCGGGAATTGCGTCGTCAATGGCCAGCCACGGCGTGCGGCCCGCTTCCACGTCGGCGAGGGTCATGCCACTCCCCTGCCCCGCATACAGCCCCACGCGAATGGAGCCCAGGTGCTTGCCGACCAGATGCTGCGGCGGGCGCCGCGTGGCACGTACGGCGATATCGGCGTCGCGGCGCGTGAGGCTGGCCAGTTCATTGCTGGCGCGCAAGTCATAGGCGAGGTTTGGGTGCACGGCGTGCAGGGCCTGTAGCGCGGGGGCGACCAAGCCCACCAGGATGGTGTCGGTGGTGGTGATGCGCACCGTGCCCGAAACCTGATCGGGCGCCGCATTGACCACCGTCCGTGCCGACTCTAACGCGGCCTCCACTTGCTCCGCGCGTTCGGCCAGCGACAGCGCCAGTTCGTTGGCGAGATACCCCGTGCGCGAGCGTGCGAACAGCCGTTGCCCGAGCCCGCGCTCGATGCGTTGCACCGCGCGGAACACCGTAGACGCATCCACGCCCAGCCGTTCCCCCGCTGCCGCCAGCGTGCCGGTACGCGCCATCGCCAGCACCACCTCTAGGTCGGCCGCGCTCAGGCGGTATTGCGTTTGTGCAAGCATGACTTTCCTTGATGCTTATTCCATTGGCGTGAACGCAATCCTACAGTGTCGCCAATGCCGCTGCTGCCCGCGTGCGCAGTGGCTGTTCCAACCTGGAGATCAAACGACTATGAAGCTCTACTACTCCGCCGGCGCATGCTCGCTGGCCGTGCACATCGCCCTGCGTGAAGTGGGCGCGCAGTTTGACCTGACCGCCGTCAACCTGGCCCAGCACCGCACTGCTGACGGCACGGATTACTACACGATCTCGCCGCGTGGCTATGTGCCGCTGCTGGAGCTGGACGATGGTTCGCGCCACACCGAAGGTGCCGCACTGCTGCAATACGTGGCTGACCTCGACCCCGCACAAGCGCTGATCGGCCGGACCGGCAGCACGCACCGTATGTCGGTGATCGAATGGCTGACCTTTGTCAGCACCGAGCTGCACAAGGGTTTTGGGCCGCTCTGGTACAAGGACACGCCCGAGGCCACCCGCCAGGGCGCCAAGGACAAGCTCGCCAAGCGCTTTGCGGAGCTCGACGCGCGCCTCGCCAAGCAGCCCTATCTGGCCGGCGACTACAGCGTGGCGGATGCCTACGCTTTCACCGTGCTGAACTGGGCGAACGTCCTGTCGCTGCCCATGACGGCGTACCCGAACGTGCTGGCTTATATGGAGCGCGTGGCGGCGCGCCCGGCCGTGCAAGCCGCGTTGCGCGCGGAAGGCTTGGTGAAGGAAGACGCCGCCAGTTCAGTCGCCTGAACGTTCGATGATGTTGGGCTGGGCGCGGCCGCCCTTGCGCGGCTGCAGCGCGACGTGCACGCCCAGCCCGATGGCTGCGCCAACACACTCGGCGACGATGAAGCCCGGCACGCTCGCCGGGGCGATGCCGGCAAAGCTATCGCTGAACATGCGCCCGAACGCCGCCGCCGGGTTGGCAAACGACGTAGAAGCCGTGAACCAGTACGCCGCGCCGATATACGCGGCCACCAGCGAAGCGGCACGCCCGTTCGGCGCACGCACGATCACCAGCACCAGGCCAGCGGTCGCCACGGCTTCGGCAATCCACTGGCCGAGGCCGCTGCGCACCTTGGCGGAAAACTGCAGCAGCGTCATGTCGAACATGGCGTGCGCCAGCCAAGCACCCAGCACCGCGCCTACCAACTGTGCCGTGATGTAGAGCACAAGCACGCCACCCGGCAACTCGCCCCGCACTGCCATCACGGCCGACACCACGGGGTTGAAATGCGCCCCGCTCACGGGCCCGAACACTTCGATCAGCACATAGAGTCCGCACACCGTGGCCGCTGTGTTGGCCAGCAGCGCCAGCCCGGCGTTCCCGCCCGCCAACCGCTCGGCCATGATCCCCGAGCCGATGACGACTGCGAGCAGCAAGGCCGTACCCAGCATTTCGGCAAGCCATCGGTTGCGCCAATCCGCCATGGTGTTCAGCTGCGCGCAATGCGTTCGAGATGGGCCTGCAGCTCGGCATGGCTCAGCGTGTCGAGCGGCAGCATCAGCAGTTGCAGCATCCGATAGCCGATGGCCTGACGCGTCAGCTCAAAGGCCTGGCGCTTACCCGCATCGCCACCCAATGCGTTGGACGGATCGGGGTAGCCCCAATGCACCTTCACGGGACTGCCGGGCCAGTACGGGCAGGCCTCAGCGGCCGCGCTGTCGCAGACGGTGATGACGATGCGCATCGGCGGTGCCCCCTCGGCCGCGAACGCGTCCCAGCTTTTGCTGTGATAGCCCGTGGTGTCGACGCCGGCATTGGCGAGCGCCTCCAGCGCGAACGGGTTCAGGCGGCCGCTGGGTGCACTGCCGGCGCTGTACGCGCGCACGTCTTTGCCCAACTGCTGCGCCCAGTGGTTCAGCATGCCCTCGGCCAGCACGCTGCGCGCGGAGTTGTGGGTACAGAGGATCAGAACGTTGGTGGTCATGGGTGCACCGTCAGCACGGGCAGGCGGCGCCGTCTACGCCGCACGGCTCGCCCTGGCAACAGTTTTCGGTCAGGAAAGTCAGCACGCCCTGCATGTGATCGAACGCGGCGCGGTAGATAAGGTTGCGGCCGTCGCGCTCCTGCGTCACGAGCTGCGCGTGCATCAGCCCCTTCAGGTGGAATGAGAGCGTCGCGCCGGGCACGTCAAGCTGCTCGGCCATCGCCCCAGGCGTCAGCCCCGCAGGGCCGGCGACGACGAGCAGGCGGAACACGCGCAGGCGTAGATTGTGTGCGAGTGCTGCAAGGGCACGGATGACGTCGGCTTCTTCCATATTTCCACTATATTGGAAATGTCTGACGACTCCAATCTACCCAACGTTTGCGGAACGAATTACAACGCCCGCCCCTGTAATAGAGATCCCACATAGGCCCGACACCCGGTGTTGTCACGCAGGCATCGCTACAATCGCCAGCTTCGTTCCCACCGCTGTTCGCCCGTCTTTCCATGTTCAAGCACGTTGTTGTTGCCCTGGCGGTTGCCGCTGCGGGCCTGCCCGTTCTCGCCCAGGCGCAAGTGCGCGGGGCGGGGTCGACCGCCGCCGCGCCGGTGTATCGCGTCTGGTCAGCGGGGTATGCCGCGGCGTCGGGTGTCACGCTCAGTTATGACGCGGTAGGCTCAGGCGAGGGGCTCAAACGTATTCGCGCGGGGTCGGTGGATTTCGGCGCGTCTGACGTGCCGCTGTCGAGCGCCGATGCCGCCAAGGCAGGCCTGGTATGCGTGCCGTCTGTGGTGACGGGCGCGGTACCGTTCATCAACGTGCCGGGCGTGGCGCGCGGGCAGCTCAAGCTGACGGGTGAAGTGCTCGCGCACATCTTCCTCGGCAAGGTGGAAAGCTGGGACGCGCCCGAAGTGCGCGCGCTCAACCCCGGCGTGACGCTGCCCAAGCTGAAGATCCGCCCCGTGGTGCGCGCGGACGGTTCGGGCACCACGTACCACTTCACCGATTATCTGAGCGCGGTCAGCCCGGAATGGAAGACGGCCTACGGCACCAAATCGACCATCGCTTGGCCGGCGGATACGCTTGCCGCCAAGGGCAGTGGCGACGTCGTCAAGACCGTGCAGGCCACGCCCGGCGCCATCGGCTATGTCGACTACAACTACGTGCTCGACAACGACCTCAACGCCGTGCAGTTGCGCAACGCTGCAGGCCGCTTCGTCAGCGCGCAGGTGAGCGGCTTCCGCGAAGCCGTGGTGCAGAGCGCGTGGAACCGCAAGGGCGACTTCACCGCACCGCTAGTCAACCTGCCCGGCGCAGATACGTGGCCCATCACCATGGGCACCTTCATCGTGGTGCCGGCCGTGAGCCCTTCAGGCCCGCGCACGCTGGCCGCGTTGAAGTTTTTGACGTGGGGCTATTTCCACGGTGACGAACTCGCCGCGCGTGCGAAGTTTGTGCCGTTGCCCGAGCGCGTGCAGGCCATTGCGTATCGTGAACTGGCGCGCGTGACCGATGCGTCCGGTACCGCCATCGGCCTGCAGAGCATGCCCGCAAACTGGGGCAAATGAGGCTTGCCGGTGCAGTCTCTGCATAGGCAGTCGCACCGGTTTTGACGCGAGGCAAGCGGCCGGCTGAAAGCTTTGCAACAAGGCTGGATTGTTCCGACCCGTTACCTATAGTGGTCACTCGCCGCGCCAGTCAGGCGCGCGCGCCACTGCCAACGCCACGACGGGAAGCAACCATGGGCACCGCCATCGCAGACCAGGACGAGCAGATCGACAAAATCGCACACGACACCGGCGCACCTGCCGATCTTGTCCGTGCTCAATATCAGGAAACGCTACGCATGCTGGCCGCCGATGCCCGCGTGCAGGATTACCTCTCGCTGTTCGTCACGCGGCGCGTGATGGCGGCGTTCCGCCCGCGCCGCACACCGCCGCGCTGATCCTCGGCGTACTTCTTGCCGCGCTCGCTTATTCCTCGCTGATCATCCCCACGAAGGCGTGCGCCGCACGGCGCATCCATTCGCGTGCGCGTTCGGCCTCGAACTGCATGCGCGCAAAGCCGTGCGTCATGCCGGACGCCTCGATGGTGACGACCTGGGCGCCGTGCTCGACGAGGTAATCGGCGTAGCGCAGACCGTCATCCCGCAGCACGTCGTGCGCGGCCACGATGACGACCGTATCGGGCGGCGTGTGCGCCGGCGGCTGCGCCATCAGGTCGACGCGCGGATCGTGCTCAGACGGCAGTTTGGCCAGCGCTTCGGCGCCGATGAACTGCGTCCAATACCAACGCATTTCGTCACGCGTGAGACCCGGACCTTGCGCGAAGGCGTTATAGCTTTCGCTGCCGAATGCCGGCGTGGTGACGGGATACACGAGCAACTGCGCACTGACGAGCCCCGGGCGCACCACCTGCGTGGCCTGTGCTGCAAGGTGACCGCCCGCGCTGTCACCACCTACTGCGAGGAATGCGGGATCGAAACCGAACTGCTCGCGCTGCGCTGCGAGATAGGCCAGCGCATCGCGTGCATCGTCGGCCGGAATGGGGAACGGGTGCTCCGGCGCCAGGCGGTAATCCACGCTGACGACAGCGCAGCCCGTGTCCTGCGCAAGCAATGCAGCCAGCAGACGATGCGTGGTACGCGGTGCGCCGACCACCCACCCTCCCCCGTGAAACCACACCAGCAGGCGCGGCTTGACCACGTGCTTGGGCCGGAAGACGCTCGCATCGAGCGTGCGACCCGGCAACGGCAAGCTCAGGTCGGAGACCTCCACGCCCTCGGGATCAGGATGGTTCGACAGCGCTGCAATCGCCTCGAAACGCGCACGCTGCGCCGGCGGGTCTTCCGGTGGTGGCAAGGCGCCAAAGCGTTCGGCAATACGTTGATAGAACTGCAGGATGTGCGGATCGACGGCCATGATGCGGAGAAGCGTGCAAGGTTCAATGACCGCCGAAGTGTAGCGCGTCAGCTACCGCGATACGTCGAGAACCCGAAGGGGCTCAGCAGCAGCGGAATGTGATAGTGCTGCGCGGCATCCTGTACCTGAAAGACTACCGGCACTTCGGGGAAGAACGTGGGCGTGTGGCGTGCGCTGTAGTAATCGCCGGTGTGGAAGGTCACGCGGTAGTCACCGGCGGCAAAAGGTTGGCCGGTCGACTCCAGCGCTTTGATGCGTCCATCTGCATCCGTCGTGCCGCTGCCGATGATGCGCCAAGCGCCATCTGTGCGCGCTTCCAGCGTGACGCGCACCGCGGCTGCGGGCGTGCCTGTCTGCTGATCCAGCACGTGCACGCTCAAGCGGCCTTCCGCCATGGCCAATGATGACGCGGCCGCCAATGCTCCGGCCAAGATCCGATGTCGAAAAAACATAAGGGCTCCTGTAACAGTGGGGGAGCCAAAAGCCTAGGAGCAACGCCTGCTGCCGACCGTCAACAGTCGTGACGGGCGAGGCTAGTTGCGCTGCCCGATGTCGAGCCGCCAGTGCTCGATCTTGGTACAGCGGTCCTGCACGGCCGGAATGCCAGCGGCACGCGCCAACGCCATCGCTTCATCGTTGACGATGCCAAGCTGCACCCAGATGCCGCCCACGCCCACAGCAATCGCTTCCTGCACGACGGGCAGCACGTGTTCGGCGCGGCGGAAGATATCGACAAGGTCGATGCGCTGGCCGGCAGCCGCGAGTGTGGTCGCCGCCTCAGCGAGCGTGGCGTAGCAGGGCTCACCGAGTACATCTTCCCCGGCGTGTTGCGGGTTGACGGGCACGATGCGATAGCCGGCCTGTTGCAGGTAGCGCGCCACGTCATAGCTGGGCCGCGTGGAGCGCGGCGACAGCCCGACTACGGCAATGGTCTTGCCCGACAGCAGCCGGCGCATGGTGGCTTGTTCGTCGAGGTAGGAAGGATTGGCAGACATGGTCAGCAGTCGATTCAGGTAGTGGGCCGCTTACACACGGCCCCGAGATCATCCACACGCACCGCCGCACGAAATGCGCCCGATGCATATGGGCCCACCTCATACGGCCCGTAGTGCACGACGATGCGGTTGCCTTGCAGCGTAAACGGAAACGTGGCGTTGCGCAGGTCCTTCTCCTTGAGCGCGCCGCGTGCGGCATCGGGTGCGCCTTCGCGCTTGAGCGCATCGACGATCTGCGCGTTGAAGCTTTGGAGGCACGCCGGCGTCGGGTTCAGCAAGTCGGCCAGGGTGATGGGTTGGAAGCCCTGCGCACCGCGCCGCCAGTTGCCGGCGGTGAAGCCGTAGTTGCCGTGTGCGCCGCCGCTATAGGCCCACACCATGCGCAACAGGCTTACGGTGTCGCCCACGCTGATGGCACTGATGCGGACAACGCATTCGGTGTCGTATTGATCGCAGCGGTTGACGCGTAACGATTGCACCAGCGTGTCGATGGCCGCATCGCCCATCACCGGATAACGCTCGGTGAGGGTGGCCTGGCCTGCCGTGCCGGTGACTTCGCGATAGCGCGCCATGCGCTTGAGCGTGAAGGGCTGGCTGCGGCCGCCGTCGCTCCACGTACCGGTGGCGCTGCTGCCGTCCGCCGAGAAAGCACCGGAGAGCGTACCGCCCTCGCGTGCGATCGGTCGGCCGCTGCCGTCCGTGGCCTCGGAGCGTTCGCGCCAAATGAAGCGGCGCTCTGGCGCATTGCGGCCTTCGATGGTCCACAGCGTGCGCCCTTGAGGGCGGTCGTCGTAGGCCTCGCCAGTGAGCGTGTCGGCGATGGGGTCCTTATCCTTGTCTTGGTCGGCGGGCGCGGGTTCATACACGTTCAGCCAGACATTCCAGCCCGGGCTTTCGGCACCATTGCCGACCGCGCCTTGCCAAAACGTGCCGGCGTGGCGTTCGCGCGGCATCCTGGATTTGGCAAGGGCCGCCGTTGGCGCAGACGCAACAGGTGTGGAGGCGGCAGGCGCACTTGATGGCGCCTGAGGTGCTGTCGAAGGCGCTTCCGTGGCCGCATGTGCAGCGCCCGCCCCGCCAACTGCCCCCATCAAGGTAACAAAAACGCCAGCGCCCACCGACGCCAGCGCTGCCCGACCCGCCGCATGCTGCTGCATGCCTCCCTCCTTGAAACCGGCACCCTAGCCTTAGCCACGCCTTGAAGGCCCGCGCTCCATGCGGTTTGCCGGCCATCGAGACAAACTGGTGGGACTGAGCAGGTGCAGCAGACGTTCCCGCAAACGCCTCTTTAAGCGTCTTTGGCATCACGCCACGGCATCGTTTGCAACACTTGCATTCGATTGCAATCCGACACATTTTGTTACGTCCGAGGCCTACCTCGTCGCCCACAATGCCCTTCGCACCTTGCAGTTGTGTCCAATTGTTGTGCGCCAGACGGGCATCCCACCCGACATCCGCGCACGGGCACCACGGCAATGCCAAGTTACCCCTCCTTTCGAATTGACCCCTCGAAGGGATTTCCCGTCCGCGCGGCGCTCCCCGGCCCGCGCGCTTTTTTTTTGCCTGCGCAATTTACGCGCCCGACGTTCTGTCCGGAGCGCTTTCTGACGCCCCTCCGCGAAACACGCTCTTACAAAGCCAAGTCGGCATGACGGCCGCCGCAGCGTTTAATGGAGACATCCACGCGGCGCATGCCGCCATAAAAACGAGGGCTCATCATGTCCGCTCCTTCCCGTCGTGCTGTACGTCTGGCCGGCCTGCGATTGCCGCATGTCCTGCGTGCCGTTGGTGTTGCTGCGGTGTTGCTGGTGTGCGGCTCACAAGCTGCGCTGGCAGCCGATCCTGCCTCGCGTGTGGCGCGGCTGTCCGATTTCTCTGGCGCGGTCAGCTTCGCGCCTGCCGGTTCCGACGACTGGGCCGGCGCCACACTCAACCGCCCCTTCACGACCGGCGACCGCCTGTGGTCCGATCAGGGCAGCCGCAGCGAGCTGCACGTTGGCTCCACCGCCCTGCGCCTGGGGCAAAACACCGGTGCCACGCTGGTCGACCTGGATGATCGCAACACGCAAGTCAAGCTGACGCAAGGCGCGTTGTCGGTACGCGTGCGGGCATTGCCGCCTGACCAGACCATCGAGATCGATACGCCCAACCTCGCGTTCAGACCGCAGGCGCCGGGCGAGTACCGCCTCGACGTGGCACCTGATGGCTCCAGCACCACCGTGACCGTCTGGCACGGTCAGGGCACGGCCTACGGCGACGACCGCTCGACCCCGCTGGGCGCGGGTCAGCAGATCCGCTTTGGCGGCACGGACTTGGCCGAGGCCGGCGGTGTGGACAACCCCGGCCGCGACGGCTTCGACCGCTGGGCGGAATCGCGCGACGCTCGCGAAGACGCCTCCATCTCAGCCCGCTACGTCGGCCGCGAAATGACCGGCTACGAAGCTCTGGACGGCTACGGCTCATGGCGCGAGGAAGACGGCTACGGCGCCGTATGGGTGCCGAGCGCGATACCAGCCGGCTGGGCGCCCTACCGCACGGGCCACTGGGCGTGGGTTGCGCCATGGGGCTGGACCTGGGTCGACGATCAGCCGTGGGGTTTCGCGCCGTTCCACTATGGCCGCTGGGCCTATGTCGGCGCGACGTGGTGCTGGGTCCCGGGGCCGGTGGTACCGCGCCCGGTATATGCACCAGCGCTGGTCGGCTTTGTGGGCGGAGGCGGGGGCGGCGGTGTCAGCTGGGGGATCAACATCTCGATTGGCTCGCCGGGCGTCGCGTGGTTCCCGCTGGCGCCGGGCGAGGCGTATCGCCCCGTGTATGCCGCCAGCCCCACCTACGTCACCAACATCAACAAAACGGTGGTGGTGAACAACATCACGGTCAATAAGACCATCATCCACAACAACGTGACCAACGTGAACCGGGTCACGTACGTCAACGCCAACAACCCAGCTGCGCTGACGGCCGTACCCGCCAAGACGTTCGTAAGCGGTCAGCCGGTCGGCCCCGCGATGACGACGCTGCGCCCTGAGCAGATGCGAGCGCAGCTTGCGCACGCGCAGATCGTATCGACCCCAGCGCTGGCACCGGTGAAGGCAAGCCTGGTGGGCGCAGCCGCAGCCAATGGCGCGCATCCGTTGCCGCCGGCCCAAGTGTTCTCGCGTCAAGCCATTGCCGTACGCGCGCCGCAGGTGCCCGCTGGCGGGCATGACGCGTTGGCCGAGCGTTTCCACTCGCAAGGCGGCACACTGCCCGGCGCCGGCCCCGCATGGACCGGCGGTAGCGCAGGCGCGCGCGTTGCACCGGTGCGCGGCCAGCCCAACGCGGCAATGCCGCCCGTGCCAGCAGCTGCGCAGGCAGCGGGTCTACGTTTAACTCGCGCCACGTCCAATGGGCCTGCACGCACCGGCAACGAACCGGGTCGTCCACAGGAACAGCGCGGTCCGAGTGGTCCGAATAGTCCGCAGGGACTGATGGGTTCGCCGAACCCTCAAGGTGCACAGGCACCGCACGGCGCTCAGCCGGGCACCGCTCCGCAGGCGCTGATGGCGCCCGGCGCGATCAATCGCCCGCGCCCGCTGCCCGGCGCAGCCGCACCGCAGGAGCGCCCGGGGCAACCGCAAGCCGGACAGGCACCGCAAGGCCCGGCCGGGATGACGACCCGCCCACCACAACACGAGGGCGCACCGGGTACACCGCGTGACGAACGCCGCGCCTTCGAGCCACGCCCGCAACCGCCGCAGGCCACCACGCCGGCACCCCAAACTCAACCTCAACCGCAGCGCGGAGGCCAAGAGCCGAATCGCTTTACCGGCAATCCGGCCCCGACGATGCAAGAGCGCCCGCACAACGAGCCGCCGCAGATGCACGCACGCCCCGAGCCCGAGCAGCGTCCGCCTGTGCCACGCACGGAAGCCCCGCGTCCGGCGCCGCAACCACACGTTGTGGAGATGCGCCCATCGCAACCACAACCCCAGCCGCGCGCGCCGGAATTCCACCCGCCGCAGCCACAGCCTCAACAGCGTCCGCCAGAAGCCCGACCGCCTCAACCGCAACCCCAGGCGCAACCGCCGCGGCAGGAACACCATGAGGGCCAGCCGCATCCGCAGAGTGGCAACCGCGGTGACGAAAAACACGAAGGCGAGCACCGTTGACGCCCGCCCGTTACCGTGGACGGGCGAAAAAAAAAGCAGCCCTTTCGGGGCTGCTTTTTCGTCTGGACCGGTCGATGACTCCAACCGGTACACACTGCCTTAGCGCTTGCGACGCAGGCGGGCGATTGCTGCCAACTGCGCAGCGGCGACCGCCAGTTCACCTTGTGCACGGGCCAGATCGATGTCGCTGCTTTGGTTCTGCAGCGCCTCTTCGGCCGCACGCTTGGCTTCGTTCGCCTTGGCTTCGTCCAGGTCGTGACCGCGGATTGCGGTATCGGCCAGCACGGTCACCTTCTTCGGCTGCACTTCGAGAATGCCACCGGCAACGAACACGAACTCTTCGCCGCCGTCTTCCTTCTCGATGCGCACGGCGCCCGGCTTGATGCGCGTGATCAGCGGTGTGTGACCAGGCAGAATGCCCAGCTCACCAGCCTCGCCCGGCAGTGCCACGAACTTGGCATTGCCCGAAAAGATCTCGTGCTCAGCGCTGACGACGTCTACATGAATGGTTGCCATCTCGATTCCTTTGCTCAGAAAAGCGGCTTTCGGAGAATGTCAGAAAGCCAGTACTGGCCCCGGCTTACGCACAGGGCCAGACGTTGCTCTTACTGGAGCTTCTTGGCCTTCTCGAAGGCTTCGTCGATCGAGCCGACCATGTAGAACGCCTGTTCCGGCAGGTGATCGCACTCGCCGTCCACCAGCATCTTGAAGCCGCGGATGGTTTCCTTCAGCGGCACGTACTTGCCCGGCGAACCCGTGAACACTTCTGCCACGTGGAACGGCTGCGACAGGAAACGCTGGATCTTACGGGCGCGGCCCACAGCCAGCTTGTCTTCCGGCGACAGTTCGTCCATGCCCAGAATCGCGATGATGTCGCGCAGTTCCTTGTAGCGCTGCAGCGTCTTCTTCACGCGGTCGGCGACTTCATAGTGCTCCTGGCCGACCACTTGCGGGTCGAGCTGGCGCGAAGTCGAGTCGAGCGGATCAACTGCGGGGTAGATACCCAGTGCAGCGATGTCACGCGACAGCACGACGGTCGAGTCCAGGTGCAGGAAGGTCGTAGCCGGCGACGGGTCGGTCAAGTCATCGGCAGGCACGTACACGGCCTGGATCGACGTGATCGAGCCGGTCTTGGTCGACGTAATACGCTCCTGCAGCTTGCCCATTTCTTCAGCCAGCGTCGGCTGATAGCCCACGGCGGAAGGCATACGGCCCAGGAGTGCCGACACTTCGGTACCGGCCAGCGTGTAGCGGTAGATGTTGTCGACGAAGAACAGGATGTCACGGCCTTCGTCACGGAAACGCTCGGCCATCGTCAGGCCGGTCAGCGCCACGCGCAGACGGTTGCCCGGCGGCTCGTTCATCTGGCCGAACACCATGGCCACCTTGTCGAGCACGTTGGAGTCCTTCATTTCGTGGTAGAAGTCGTTGCCCTCACGGGTACGCTCGCCCACGCCAGCAAACACCGACAAGCCCGAGTGCTGCTTGGCGATGTTGTTGATCAGCTCCATCATGTTCACGGTCTTGCCGACGCCGGCGCCACCGAACAGACCCACCTTACCGCCCTTGGCAAACGGGCAGACCAGGTCGATCACCTTGATGCCGGTTTCCAGCAGGTCCACCGACGGCGACAGTTCGTCGAACTTCGGGGCCTTTTGGTGAATCGCGCGCTTTTCGTCGCAGGCGATCGGGCCGGCTTCGTCAATCGGACGACCCAACACGTCCATGATGCGGCCCAGCGTGCCGTGACCGACCGGCACCGAGATCGGCGCGCCGGTGGTGGCCACGCGCATGCCGCGGCGCAGACCGTCGGACGAACCCAGCGCAATGGTACGCACCACGCCGTCGCCCAGCTGTTGTTGCACTTCGAAGGTCAGGCCCTTCTCGGCGAACGATGCGTCGTTGCTGTCATCCAGCACCAGAGCGTCGTAAACCTTCGGCATCGCGTCACGCGGGAACTGAATGTCCACCACGGCGCCGATGCACTGCACGATATTTCCGTTTGCGATACTCATTTGTATCTCCAATAACTTGATTCTTTGCCGTGGCTATCAGACTGCCGCTGCGCCGCTGACGATTTCGGACAGTTCCTTCGTGATCGCTGCCTGACGGGTCTTGTTGTAGACCAGTTGCAGTTCGCCGATCACGTTCTTCGCGTTGTCCGAAGCCGCCTTCATCGCCACCATCCGGGCCGATTGCTCGGAGGCCATGTTCTCGGCCACCGCCTGGTACACCAGCGCCTCGACATAGCGGATCAGCAGCTCGTCGACCACCGTCTGCGCGTCCGGCTCGTAGATGTAGTCCCACGAGTAGGCTTGCTTTTCGGCGTCGCTCTGCGTCAGCTTGTCAGCGGTCAGCGGCAGCAGTTGCTCGACCACCGGCTCCTGCTTCATCGTGTTGATGAAGCGGGTGTATGCGAGATACACAGCGTCGATCTCGCCCGCGTTGAACGCGTCGAGCTGGACCTTGATCGCGCCGATCAGCTTTTCCAGATGCGGCGTGTCGCCCAGATGCATGACATTGGACACAACCTTTGCGCCGATGCGGCCCAGGAACTGCGTACCCTTGGTACCGATGGCGGTAGCTTGCGTCTCGATGCCCTTGTTCTGCAGATCGCGCAACTGGTTGGTGACGGCACGCAGCACGTTGGTGTTCAAGCCACCACACAGGCCCTTGTCCGTCGTCACCACGATCAGGCCGGCACGCTTGACTTCGCGCTCCACCATGAACGGGTGCTTGTACTCCGGATTGGCCTGCGCCATGTGCGCGGCCACGTTGCGGATCTTCTCGGCGTACGGGCGGGCAGCGCGCATCCGTTCCTGCGCCTTGCGCATCTTGGATGCGGCGACCATTTCCATCGCCTTGGTGATCTTGCGCGTGTTTTGCACGCTCTTGATCTTGGTGCGGATTTCTTTTGTTCCGGCCATTTCACTCTCTCCGTTCAGACCTGACCACGCAGGCTAAGCGTGGTCAGCTCCAGGAATGACGCGGTTAGAACGCGGCGGACTTCTTGAAATCCTCGATCGCGGCACGCAGGGCGGCCTCATCATCCTTCGACAGATCCTTCGTATCTTCGATGCGGTTGATGAGATCGGCGTACTTCGTCTTCAGCGTGTCGTGCAGGCCCTTTTCGAAAGCCAGGATGTCCTTCACGTCCACGTTGTCGAGGAAGCCGTTGTTGGCTGCGTACAGCGACGCGGCCAGCTGCCACACTTGCAGCGGCTGGTATTGCGGCTGCTTGAGCAGTTCGGTCACGCGGCGGCCGCGCTCGAGCTGCTTGCGGGTCGCTTCGTCCAGGTCGGAAGCGAACTGCGCGAACGCAGCCAGTTCACGGTACTGGGCCAGGTCGGTACGAATACCACCGGACAGCTTCTTGATGACCTTGGTCTGCGCAGCACCACCCACACGCGACACCGAGATACCGGCGTTGATAGCGGGGCGAACACCAGCGTTGAACAGGTCGGTTTCCAGGAAGATCTGGCCGTCGGTAATCGAGATCACGTTGGTCGGCACGAACGCGGACACGTCGCCAGCCTGCGTTTCGATCACGGGCAGTGCAGTCAGCGAACCGGTCTTGCCCTTGACTTCACCGTTGGTGATCTTTTCGATGTGGTCAGCGTTCACACGGGCAGCACGCTCCAGGGTCAGCG